>NZ_JBEXID010000010.1:0-153184 GCF_040608395.1 Streptomyces sp. NPDC005181 | reverse complement strand
AGGCCAGCACACCCAACGAGATCCAGTCCGGCAGCGACCCGCCCACATCCTGACTCACCGCCAGAACGGTAGCGGCACCCCGCCCCAACATCAACGCAAGCTAAGTGGCATTGCCTCAAGGAGCGCCTGGGACGCGGCATTCCGGAACGCAGCCATGTCGCGCTCCTTGCAGAGCTGCGCCGATGGTATCGCCTCACCGACCTGCGCAAGAAGGGCGACCCCGACTTCACCGTGTGGGGCAAGCTGAATCCAGAGCTCCCTGACATCCATGGAACCACCACTGAGGAGGGGATGGATCAGCTGGAGGACGACGAACTCCCGGAGCCCAAGTTCCCCTCCTTCTTCGACGCCCGCGCCGAAGGCTTCCGAGCTGAATTCCTCGCCGATTCCGTCAAAACGGTGAATGGCGGTCAGGGACAGGACGCGAAGCTCGCCAAGTCGGGCCAGCCGCCGGGCTGGGGCTTCGTCGAGAAGAACGGCCTGAGCAAGGATGCCGCGTGGGTAAGGATGCACCTGCTGCCGGAACGGCTCGGCGGTAAGGCAACCGGAAACAATCTGGTCCCCGCCCGTGGGCCCCGGACCAACACCAAGTTCCTGAACGAGATCGAGGACGAGGCCTACCAATCCGTCCCGAGGCCGGAAAAAATCATTTGGTACGAGACCGTGGTCCAGTTCGGCTATTCCAGACTCAAGGATTTCGCTGACTTCCCGAGCTACATCTACTCGGCGTACGGCGGCTACAAAAAAGTACGAGGATCCGGCAAGAAGCGCAGTGACTGGACGAGGACCGGGACGAAGAAGGCGTACTACCAGCACACACCGCCGCCGAGGCAGGACGAGGCGGGAACACTCTTCGTCAACATGGACGGCCGGAAGCGCCTGGGCGACATGCTCGAATGCAGCGACCGCCTCGCCGATCACGTCATCGACGGACGTGATGACGCCGGGGGGAAGTACAACAACGCGAGTGAAGTGGCGTTGATCCTCAGAACAAAGAAGAGAAATATGCGCGCTGACGCCATGCCGGGCCTCAATGAAATGCTCGTCAAGCTTCGAGCCCTGGACGCGAAGCACCGAGTCGACTGGAGCAAGTGAGCAACGATGAACCGGAACGAAGAAGTTCTCCTGCCTTTTGAGCGACGCTGCGCCACGGCACTCGAGGAACTTCGCCATGCTCCTGAGCTCGACACCGCTGAGGCACGGCTCGGCGCGACAGCCAAGAATCTGGACGACCCCGAGACGGTCTTCGAGAGCCTCCTCGAGGACGAGGAACTACCGCTCGACCCCACGTTCCGGCAGTACTTCTTCCGCTCCAACGACGTGAAGGCCTCTTGGCGATCGTCGCGTCCAGGCTCAGAACTTGTCGGTGAATTCCATCTCACCCACCTGTACCGCAGCATTTTCGAGAACCGCATGGACTACACATGGGAAGGCAACAACGACTGGGAGCGTGAGCTCCACCGGGACCTGCGAATTTTCGATGACACGCCCAGCACGGGAACGGGAAGGATGGCGGCTCTGCGCGCCACTCCAGGATCCGTGGATCCTGAGATCTGGTATTTCGACATGCGCCGCGGGGCCACCCGTATGGAAATCGGCTACGGCCCCTACCTGGACAATCTGCTCGTCACCAAGGGAACCATCGGCTGGCAATACCTCTTCTGCGAAGTCGACCTCGGCGACCCGTCGGTCCGAGCCCTGTCCGACGGGCTCAAGGAAATGCTGGACGTCCTGCCGCAACTGTTCCCCCATTACGACTATGCGCACCTGATCGCCCGCCTGGAGGCCCGGCTGTGACCCGCTACGCAGACATACCCAAGCCCATCCGCTCCGGCATCGTCGTGGTCGACCCCGAACGCGGCACCCCCCAGCGCATCATCGTCCTCCAGTTCAACCCCGACACCCTCGAACGTTCCCTCGCCCCCCAGGCCGCCGGCGGAAGCGGCGACGCCGGCGGAGGAGGCAGCGGGGGAGACCGCAACGAGGCGCTACGCCTCAAGGGCCCCGCCGAGGAGAGCTGGAAGTTCACCGCCGAGATCGATGCCACCGATCAGTTGGAGATCGCCGCGCCCGATGGGATCCATCCCCAACTCGCCATGCTCGAGATGCTGGTGCATCCCACCAGCGCTCAGCTCCGCGAGGCCTCCCGCCTGACCAAGAAGGGGACCATCGAGATCAGCCCGATCGAGATGCCGCTGACCCTCTTCACCTGGGGGAGCAAGCGCGTCATGCCCGTGCGGCTCATCGAACTGTCCATCAATGAGTCGGCCTTCGACATCAACCTCAACCCGATCAGGGCGAGCCTCGGCATCGGGATGAAGGTGCTCAGCGTGAGCGATCTGCCCGCCGGGCACCGCGGGGCCGACCTGTATCTGGCACATCTGGCGCAGAAGGAGCGGCTGGCCGCTGCCGCACGAGGCGGGAGGCTGGCCGAGCTCGGGCTGGGACGGGGGCTGTAGGACGTGATTGATCCTTACGAGAGTGCGCTGGACGCCATCCCGGGGGCACATCCGTACCCCCGCACCAGCCGGTACCACGACGCGGAGATCGGCGTGCACCGACTCCCTGACGGGACCGAAGTGCGCTACACCAAGCGGCGCTTGCTGCCGCCGTTGAGCGAGAGCGCCGACGAGACCGCTCCGCACGCCGTCAGCAGCGGCGAGCGGCCCGACCATCTCGGGCAGCGCTACTTCGGCGATCCCGGGCAGTGGTGGCAGATCGCGGATGCCAATTCCGTACTCGACCCGCAGGAGCTGACCGCCGAGCCGGGGCGGACGATCGACATTCCTCTGCCGGGCGGATTCCATGGCTGACGAGCCCATCGGGAGCGGGCCCGTCCATCTCACCCTGCACATGGGGCCCAAACTCACCCGTCCTGTCCCGGCCGAGGTGACCGAGGCGCTGCTGTCCGCGCAGATCACCATGACCGCAGGGGAACGGAGCGGGTTCCAGCTCGCCTTCGACCTGACCAAACGGGGCCTGATCGCACAGCGGCTGCTGCCCGAGGGGTTCTTCGATCCGAAGACCAGGGTGATCGTCGCAACCTCCGTCAAGGGGACGCCGACCGTGATCCTGGACGGGCTGATCGTGAGGCAGGAAGTGGGCGCCAGCAATCAGCCGGGGCAGACCACGCTCACCGTGACCGGTGAGGATCTGACGCTGCTCATGGACCTCGAAGAGCGGACCGACCGGTATCCGAATCTCGGTCCTGCCCAGCGTGCCGAGCGGATTCTGCGGAGGTACGCCGACTACGGAATCGATCCCCGGATCATCCGTGAACAAATTCATCAGCCGCCCCGCGAGCAGCTACGGGTCGACTACCAGACCGGCACCGATCTGCAGTATCTGAACGAGCTGGCCCGCGCCAACGGGTACGTCTTCTATCTGGAGCCGGGTCCGGCCCCCGGCCGGTCCATCGCCTTCTGGGGTCCCGAGCAGCGGATCGGTCAGCGGCAGCACGCGTTGAACGTCAATATGGACAACAACTCCACCGTCGACCAGCTGACCTTCGCCTACGACGGGACAGCCAGGGAAGAGCCCCAGGCGCGCGTCCAGGACCCGCGCACCCGCGACGTGCGGCTGCTGGCGCAGCCCGACATCAGCCCGCTGCGGCCGCCCCTCGGGCTGAGGGCCTCGCCGGCACTCAAGCGCAAGACCCTTTCCGGTACGGCGAAGAAGGAGCTCGGGCAGGCCGAGGCCGAGACTCTGGCCAGGGCCGCGATCTCTGCGGATGCAATTTCCGGGTCGGGCTCGCTGGATGTCAATCGGCATGGATACGTGCTGCGACCAAGGGAGTTGGTGGGGGTTCGCGGGTCGGGTGTGACGTACGACGGCGACTACTACGTCAAGTCCGTCACCCACAATCTGCGTCCCGGCTCCTACCGGCAGAACTTCACGCTCTCCCGCGAGGGCCTCATCGCCCGCAGCAGGACAGTGCGTCCGTAAAGACGTCAGGACCAGGAGAACTTCGCATGGCTGCAGGACCGAACAACCGGTTTCTCGGCAAGTTCCGGGGCCGGGTGATCGACAACAGGGATCCGCTCAAGCTGGGCCGGATCACGGCCCAGGTGCCGGACGTGCTGGGCGACGAGGCCTCCACGTGGGCGCTGCCCTGTCTGCCGTTCACCGGCCGGCACGCGGGGCAGTACGTCGTCCCGCAGATCGGCGCCGGAGTGTGGATGGAGTTCGAGCAGGGCGATCCAAGCTTCCCGATCTGGACCGGGAGTTGGTACGGGGACGCCTCCGAGCTGCCGCCCCGGGCAAGCGCGGAACTGCCCGGATCGCAGCCGGTGGTGATCCAGACGCCGGGCGAGCACAAGTTGGTGATGTCGGACGTGCCCGGTGGCACGGGGATTCTGCTGGAGGCCAAGGGCGGCGCCTACATCCAGATCGACGAGAAGGGCGTGACCATCGGCACCGGCAAGGGTGCGTCGATCGTGCTGACCGGCGACGAGGTCAATATCAACGAGGGCCGGCTGATCGTGCCGAAGAAGCGATGACCACAGCGACGAGTACGACAAGAACGGGGAGATACGTGGTGTCCGGGAATCTCGTGAACAGCGGCTCGGCGATCAGCTGCCCGCACGGCGGCCGCGTCACGCCCGCCTCCGCCCCGTCGTCCGGAGTACGGATCGACGGGCGGTCCGTGCCCACTGCGGCGGATGTCTTCGCGGTGAGCGGCTGCCGGCACACGGTCGACGGCGTACCGCATCCGTGCGTGACGGTCCGCTGGACGCCGGAGCGCGGCGGTGTGCTGGTCGACGGCCGGCCCGTCATGCTGGAGAGCTCGTCCGCGCTCTGTTTCAGCGCCGCGCTCGTGCCGCAGGGCCCGCCGGTCGTGACCGCGTCCGCACGGGGGGTGTCCTCCCGATGACGCGGACGAGGAGCGATATCGCCTTCCCATTCCGGACCGACCGCCGGGGACGCACCGCACACGCGGCTCATGACGAGCATGTACGCGACCTGATCGAGCAGTTGCTGTTCACCAGCCCCGGCGAGCGGGTGATGCGTCCCGACTTCGGCTGCGGACTGCTCGACCTGGTCTTCACACCGAACAGCCCCGAACTGGCCTCCGCGCTGGAGCTGTCGGTGCAGGCCGCGCTGCAGCGCTGGCTGGGCGAGCTCATCGAGGTGGAATCCCTCGACGTGGTCAGCGAGGAGAACGTGGTCCGGGTGTATCTGCGCTACGTGGTGCGTTCCACCGCGAGCCGGCGCGACGAGGTGTTCGAAGGGAGCGGCCCGGCATGAGCGGTCCGAGCAACGAGCTGGTCCGCCGTACGGACGGCAGGCGGGCCAAGGTACGTGCGGCGCAACTCGGCGGCGTGGACGCCGTCGAGGCCGGGGACGACGGGCTGACGCTGACCGTCACCTTTCTCGGCAAGGCGCCCCTCGGGCTGTGTCCGGAGAACATACGGATCGACGGAGGCCGCCGGGTCACCGGTATCGAGGCCGTCGAGGTGTCCGTCGAGCGCGAGGAGGACCCGGAGCTCGACGACCGGCTGTTCGTCACGCTGGACCGCACCGGCGACACCTCCCGCTACCGGCTCTCGGTGGTGGACACGGACCCTTACGGCCGGCCCGGTACCGAGCCCTTTCCCGGCTTCGACCAGCGCTACTTCTGCGCCGAGTTCGACTTCCGGCCCGACTGTCCGACCCCCTTCGACTGCAAGGACGAACATCCCGACCGCACTCCTGGCATCCCGGCCGCGCCGGTCATCGACTACACGGCCCGCGACTACGACACAATCCGCCGCCTCATCCTGGACAGGCTGGCGCTGACGACCCCCGACTGGGTCGAGCGCAACGCCGCCGACCTGGGGACGACGCTCGTCGAACTCCTCGCGCACACCACGGACCGGATCAGCTACATGCAGGACGCCGTTGCCACGGAGGCGTATCTCGACACGGCCCGCCGACGCGTCTCCGTACGCCGCCATGTGCGGCTCATCGACTATCCGATGCACGACGGCGTCAATGCCCGGGCCATGGTCACGGTCGAGGTCGCACGCGAACTGGCACTGCTGCCCGGTACGTTCCGGTTCGCTGCCGTAGACGTACGCACCCTTGGCCCGCACGACCGGCCCGCGATCGGCACCGTCATCGACGATCGGGATCTGACCGTGCTCGACGAGCGCGGATCTGTGGAGGTGTTCGAACCGGTCGTCGCCGGGGACCCGCTGGTGCTGCGCCCCGAGCACAACACGATCCGCTTCTGGACCTGGGGCGACGAGGTGTGCTCGCTCCCCGCGGGGGCCACATCCGCGACGCTGCGGGACGCATGGGCGGACAAGGGGTGCACGGTCAGGTCGCTGAGGCTCGCGCCGGGCGATCTGCTCGTGATCGAGGAGGTGCTGGGGGCACGCTCCGGTACGCCGGGTGACGCCGACCCAGCCCACCGACAGGCCGTGCGCCTGACCTCTGTCACGCCGGTCGTGGACCGGCCGGTACCGACACCGGGATCATCACCGTCACCTGATCCCCGTCACCCTGCATGACTTCTCAACGAACTGCCGAACTTCCGAGGGGGACCCCTTTCCATGCACGCAGACATCTCCCGCATCACCTTCCGGCCGGACCGCCACTACTCGGCGGTGATCGCGCAGCAGGGCCGGGTACAGCTCGACGCGGACGCCAATGAGCAGGCCGCCATCCAGCTGCTGCAAGCCCGTACGACCGCAGCCGATCTGATCGGGCAGCACGGCGGTCCACGCGGCGCCACCGGCTTCGCGCTGGGATTTGTGAGCGGCGGCCGGGAGCTGGACGATCTGTCCATCGGCGGCGGCCGTTACTACGTGGACGGCATCCTGGTGGACGCGACGCGCCCGCAGGCCGGCGTTCCGGTCGTCGACGAAGGGCACACCGCGCAGGACGGTGACAAGGACGCCCCGGCGGACGAGCAGCCTGCGGCGACCTGGACCTACTGGGACCAGCCGGACGGATACCGGGACGCGGAGCGCCCCGGCGACCGGCTGCCCGGCCAGTTTCCGTATCTGGCCTACCTCAAGGTGTGGGAGCGCGCCGTGACGGCGGCCGAGGACCCGCTGCTGCGCGAGGTGGCTCTGGGCTCGGCGATGCCCGACACCGCGGCCCGGCTCAAGACCGTCTGGCAGGTACTGCCGCTGCCCGGCACACAGCTGGACCTGGCGGACGGGGCGAGCAAGGACGAGGTCCGCGCGGCGTTTGCGCAATGGGTTGCGGCGCAGGCGCCGACCGCTCGGATGGCGGCGCGCAGCGAGCGACCCGAGCACGCCGATGAGGACCCCTGCCTGGTGAAGCCGGACGCCCGGTACCGGGGCCAGGAGAACCAGATGTACCGCGTGGAGATCCACGAGGGCGGAGCGGCCGAGGACGCCACCTTCAAGTGGTCGCGGGAGAACGGCTCGGTGACCTTTCCGGTCGACGGACTCGACGGTACGTGGGTGGAGCTGGCTTCCCTCGGCAGCGACGACAAGCTCGATCTGAACGTGGGCGACTGGGTGGAGTCCGTGGACACCGCCTACACCAGCCGGGGCGAGCCGCTGCCGCTGCTGCGGGTCGAGGAGGTCGACCTGCCGGGGCGGCGGGTGCGGCTCTCCGGCGAGCCGGATCCGTCGGTCGGGCGGCGCCCCGGACTCCACCCGCTCCTGCGGCGCTGGGACCAGCGGTCCGCTTCCCGGCACGGGGCCGGAGCGGGTCGTACGAAGCAGGCCGCAGCCGGACTGCGGGGCGGCGCGATCCGTATCGAGGAGGGCGGCTGGCTGCCGCTGGAGGACGGCGTGCTCGTGTACTTCGAGCCGGGCGGGACGTATCGGACCGGTGACTTCTGGAACGTCGCGGCCCGTACGGCGACGGGGAATGTCGAATGGCCGACGGACGCGGCCCGCCGGCCGCTTCTGCAGTCCCCGATGGGGATCCAGGTCCACTACGCGCCACTGGCCTGGGTACTGGCGGAGGGCTCGGTCCCGGACCTGCGGATGACGTTCGCACCGCTGTCGGCTGTCATCCCTGCCGCGAACGAGGAGGAGCTGGCGGCGGAGGCCGCGGCCGAGGCGGAGGCCAAGGCGGCGGAGGCCGCTGCCGGTTCGGGTGGGCCGACGGCGGCGCAGGCCGACGAGGGACAGCCCGAGAACTGACGCATCACCTGGGAAAAGGAGCACCACGATGGCAACGCCTCTGTCCGCCGACAGACTGCTCAAGGCCCTTCGGGACGAAGGTCTGCACGTTGTCGAGCACCGGAGCTGGCGCACGCACAACCGCAACCACAAGGGTCCGTGGGGGCCCATGCACGGGGTGATGATCCATCACACCGTGACCTCGGGAACGCAGAACTCCGTGGACATCTGCTACAACGGCCATTCGAGCCTGCCGGGTCCGCTGTGCCACGGCGTGATAGCCAAGGACGGCTCGGTCCACCTGGTCGGCAACGGCCGCGCCAATCACGCCGGACTCGGCGACGACGACGTCCTGCGCGCGGTGATCGACGAATCGGCGCTGCCCGCCGACAACGAGGCCAACACCGACGGCAATCGCTCCTTCTACGGCTTCGAGTGCGTCAACCTCGGCGACGGCAAGGATCCGTGGCCGGCGGCTCAGCTGGAGGCCATCGAGAAGGCGGCGGCCGCGATCTGCCGGGCACACGGCTGGACCCATCGCTCGGTGATCGGCCACAAGGAGTGGCAGCCGGGAAAGATCGACCCACGCGGGTTCACCATGGACTCGATGCGCAGCCGGATCAAGGCACGTCTCGGCGGCACGCCGGACGGCCCGTCGAAGCCGCCTGTGCCGAAGCCGCCGGCGAAGTTCGAGCCGTTCCCCGGATCCGCGTTCTTCCGGGCGGGCCGGAACAGCGCCGTCATCACGGCGATGGGAAAGAGACTGGTGGCCGAGGGCTGCGGACGGTATGAGGTCGGTCCGGGCCCGGACTGGTCGGAGGCGGACCGTACGTCGTACGCCGCGTGGCAGCGCAAGCTGGGCTTTTCGGGCAGCGACGCGGACGGCATTCCGGGCAAGGCCAGCTGGGACAGGCTCAAGGTGCCCAACGTCTGATCCACCGCACCCGACGCCGGCCGGGCGGACCTCTCCTCGACGAGGGCCGCCCGGCCGGGGGTTTCAGTCCACCGGACCGCCCGCCACATAGATGACCTGGCCGGAGACGAACCCCGCCCCGGGGCTCACCAGGTAGGACGCCGTGTGGGCGATGTCTTCGGGCTGTCCCACTCGCCCCACCGGGATGGACTGCGCCGCGTTGCGCTGGAACTCCTCGAAGCCGAGGCCGAGGCGCCGGGCCGAGGTCCTGGTCATGTCGCTCACCACGAAACCCGGGGCAATGGCGTTGGCGGTGATGCCGTGCCGGCCGAGCTGCAGGGCGAGCGACTTGGTGAAGCCGAGCAGCCCCGCCTTCGCACTGCCGTAGTCGACGCGGGCGGCGTCGCCGACTGCGGAGATGCTCGACATGGTGACGATCCGCCCCCAGCCGGCGGCAATCATGTGCGGGGCGACGGCCCGGGTGACGAGGAACGGGCCGCGCAGATTGACCCCCAGAACCGCGTCCCACTGCTCCGTGGTCATGTCCACGAGGTCGGCACGGGGACCGACACCGGCATTGTTGACCAGCACCGTCGGTGGACCCAGCTCGGCGGCGACCCGAGCGACGGCGTCGGCCACCGCCACCTCGTCCGCGACATCGGCGGCGACCGCCCACGCCGACCCGCCGTCACCCCTGATGGTCTCCACGGTGCCCGCGCAGTCCGCCTCGTCCAGGTCGATCACGCCGACCGCCAGGCCGTCGTGGGCCAGCTGCCTGGCCACCGCGGCACCGATGCCACGTGCCCCACCGGTGACAATTGCCGTGCGTCGCATCCCAGTTGTGTATGTCATGGGCTGAGTTCACGGCATGGGCGCGCCGCTGCCAACCGAATTGCCCCGATCAACTCTGTCGCGGCGGACGTGGGACCTCCACCACCGCAGTCGGGCGGCCCACACCTTCTAGGACCGCCGCACCCGCGCCGTGATCCGGCTTCCCAGACGTCGGCCGAACGTGCCCGGCCGGTTCCACGTCCGGAACGCCTCCGCCGTGCGGCTGCTGCCCGTACGCTCGACAGCCTTCTCCACCGCCGTCACCTCGCTGCCGGGGAGTCCGCGCACCACCGGGCGCAGCACCTGCTCGAGCAGCGCCTTCCGCGTCGCGCTCCAGGCGGCGCCCGCGTGCGGGTGGGAACTCCAGACGGTGAAGCAGTCGGCCACGTACGCAGGTTCGGTCCGCAGCCGATCCAGGACGGTGTCGCGGCGGGCGGCCCTGCCGTAGGCCGCGATCAGGTCCGGGTCGTCGCTGTGCACGAATGCGTACAGCTCCGCCTCGGGGCGGTCCGGTGCGAGCAGGCTCTGAGCGAGGGCGCCGTAGGCGTGCTCCAGCACGGTGGGTTCCACCGGCTCGGCACGGGAGCGCAGAGACGCGGCGGCAGCCGGCCAGCCGGGTGCCGCCTCACCCGACCGCACGTCGCGGGCGAACTCCAGCAGCCGCAGCGCACCACGGACCCGCGTATCGATCTCCTGCGGGAAACAGCGCAGCAGATCGTGGGCGAGCTCGGCGACCTCGACGTCGTCGGAAGGCGCCGAGAGCGCCGCGGCGACGAGATGGGACCACGTGCCGGCCGTCCGGTGCGAGTCCGAGCCGGACTCGCCGAGCAGGAGCCGTGCCTCGCCCGCGGTCGGGGTCTCGTCGCCCCAGATCAGACCGACGGCGGTCCGCAGCACCAGCGGCTCAGCGAACGGCGAGAACCCGGCGGCGCGCAGCACCGTATGCAGCGCCATGATGCGGTCGGAACCCTGCTCCTTCGCACGCGGCGCCTCGGCGCACATCCGCAGATGCGGCAGCGCCTGCGCGCCGGTGAAGGGGAGGGCGACGCGGGTGAGGAGTTCTTCGGCGGCGGAGGGCGCGGTCAGGGCCAGCTGGTCCAGTTCGCCGAGGAGCGCTGTCCGGACGTCGAACTGTTCGTCCAGGAGGTCGAGCAGCGCGGGGGCGCTGTCCGGCGCGGGCCCGTCGAGCAGGGTCCGGGCCATGTGGTGGGCAATGGAGGGAAGTCGGTCCGCGACGTCCACACCGAGCAGCCGGGCGATCCGTAGCAGCTGCACCTGGCGTGCGATCGTCGACCCGCTGGTGGCGTCCGTTGCCCCCGAGGCGAGTTCGGCAAGGAGGTCCGGCCCGAGTCCGTCGGCCAGCTGCTTCACCGTGGCGGGTTCGGCGAACGCAGAGCGCGGCGGGAGGGCGAGCGTGACATCGCTGCGCCGTACTGCCTCCGTCACCAGCAGCGCGGCGAGCGGGGCGGTGGTCGCGGCAGGGGCTCGGCCTTCGAGCGCGGCCAGCAGCCGGGCCACGGACGTCGACTCGGCGGCGGTGCGGTCGTCGGCCGGGGCTGTCAGCGCGGTGGTCAGCCGGTGCATCTGCTGATCGTCCAGCGCGTACGGTCGCTCGGCGGCCCAGTCAGCAGCCGCTGCACGCCCGTTGGGGCCCAGCGCGATGCCTGCGTGCAGGGCGGTGAAGGCGAGCGGACCGGCGGCGAAGGGTTCGCCCGGCAGCCCGGCCGCTGCCCGGAACAGCTCCGGTGCGCGGCTGCGCCAGATGCGGGCGACGGTCTCGGCCCAGGCGTTGTCCACCGGGCTCTGCGGAGCGGATCCGCTGCAGGTGTGGACGCGCAACCTGGGGGCGGTCAGACCGTGTGCGTCGTCCGGCAGTACGCCGACGATCTGGTGCGGGGACTGTGCCGGATGGCGGGTGTACGTGGTGAACGTCAGCCGCTGGGCATGCTCCGGCGGCAGAACGGCTCCGGCCAGTGCGATCCACCGGGCCACGTCCGCGCTCTGCCGCTCGACGAGGACGAGCTGATGCTGCGACGGTTCCTCGCACACCCGGCGCAGATCGGCGAAGACCGCTGAGAGCCAGGGGCTGCGCGAGACAGCGAAATCGTTGAGCGCCTCCTGCCCGAAGGCGGCGGAGGCGGGCAGAGCGGATATGCGCTCGGGAGTGCCGCCCGCCGGAGTGGTGGCGGCCCAGCTCGGGGACCGCCATGCGGTGATCGGGAGCGCGTCGCCGGGCAGCCCCGTCCCGGCCGGGAGAAGCGCCGCGTGCGTGTGGAAGTGACCGGCGCCGGGGCCGCCGAGGGCCACCGTGCGGCTCAGCAGATGGCTGCCGTCGGACAGCGGACTGAAGCTGAACACCTCTGGGAAAGCGCGGAGTTCGGCGGCCGTCGGGTGGTACGGAGCCCCGGCCGGAGGCTCGTAACCGAGGAGCTGCCCGGCCTCGGTCAGCACCGACGCGGGTATGCCCGCACTGACCGCCGTGAACCGTGCGCCGACCCCGTCGTCCCCCGCGGAGGCAGAGGTGTAGTGCAACTGCGCGAGGCTCATGCGTCGGCCCTCTTCGTCCTTGCCACGTACGTCCCCGTGCGCCAGCACGCCCCGCCTCGTCGCGTCCGTCGTGGAACGGCCGTCCGGGCGCGGCGACGACCCCGGCGGGAGCGGTCCGCAATCGCGGGAGCGACGCTATCAAGGCGCGCCGCTCCCGCAGGCACGCTGCCGAAACATGATCCGGGCAACTGTCACGGAAGCGCTCGGCCGGCGGCATCTCCCGCGTCGATGGGCCGGGCGCCCTCGACTCCGACGCCGTGGCGTTCAGCAGCGCGCGCGGGTTGCAGGTCCTTGTGCCATGGTTTCCAGGCCCGCCGGCGCATGAAGGCAGTTCTACAGGTGTGGTCGTCGTCGATGAGGGCACCTGTGTGCCATGACTGCAGAGGCGGATCGTACGGAGCGGCGACGCAGGGTCTGGGGAACCACTCTGCTCCATGCGCTCGTGCTGGTGGCAGCTGTGGTGGCCCTGATCGCCTTCTCCTTCGCTCTGGCAAAGGTGACGCTCACCCCGTCACCGGCATCGGAGGACCTCGTCCGGGCCAATCTCAGGCCGGGAAGGTCGCTGCGGCAGTACGCGGAGGACTACACCTTCCTCGCCGCCTGCAAGCAGGCCGGTGGAAACCTGTTGCTCGGCGTCCCGTTCGGCATCCTGCTGCCGATTCTTGTGCCGCGCCGACTACGCATGCTGCGCATGGTGATGCTGACGGGGACCGTGATGGTGGTCATTGAACTCGTCCAGGGCGCTCTGGTCGCCGGGCGCGCCTTCGACATCGACGACGTGATCCTCAATACGAGCGGCGCGCTGCTCGGATATCTGCTGGTGGGACGGCGGATCAGCCATCGGTATCACGTGCTGGCGGAGGGGGCGACCCGGGTGGAGGCGGCGCCGGGGCGGAAGCCGAAGGCCGCGTCCGGATCCGGGCCGAAACCCAAGCGGACGTCTGCGCCGAGGGCCGGTCGGAGATCCGGTCCGAAGTCCACGTCGAAGGTGATGGCCAAGTCCATGTCCAAGTCCGGGTCGAAATCCAAGAGCGCGCCCGCATCCCTGGCCAAGCTCAAGCCGAAATCCAAGGCAAAGGCCAAGAACAAGCCGAAGTCCACGGTCCGGCGCAGGGCGGTGTCCGGTCGAACCGCGTCGGGACTGGTTGCCTCCGGGCGTGCCCTGCTCGGCCGCTTTCTGGCCCGTGACCGGTAGCCGTGTCCCGGGAGAGCGACCTCGGCCGCCACGATGCGAGCATGGAAGCACTCGCCAAGGCCAACTACCGGTCAATGTACGTGTGTTCCTACAGCCATGCAGATTCCGCACCCGAGTGCGCCGAGCAGGACCGTCCTGGTGCGCGCCACGATCGCGTGGAGGTGCTCCTGCCGCCGAGTGCCGGGCTTGAGTCCCAGCCTGGCGGCCGTGCGGGGGCCGGCTGCGGCAGGGTCGCGAGCGCCTGGGCCAGCTGCAGACAAGGGAGCGGCAGCTTGTTCAGGCCATCCACCACTGACCCGATGCGCTGGGGGCGCTCCGCGAGCTCACCGGGCCACAGCGGGTCCGGTGCCACGGCTGCGTCGGGCCGTGCATCGAGGTGTCGCCGCAGCTGCTGCGCACCAAGTACTGCTGGAGACAGTCGAACCGCCGGACCGTCGAGGCCGTCACGCGGCCGAGTCGGTCGTGCGCGTCGTCCTGTACAAGCCATATCCTGCCCGTCGGGGCGTTACGGGTCAGATGCAACGTTCCGCCCTTGGTGCGTACTTGTAGCAGTCGGGCGCGGAGCATGCGACCGTGCGACCGCACCTCGCCGATCGGGCGGTCCCGGCCGTCGGCCAGCTGGAAAAGGGGCCGTCCGAACGCGGCTCCCGAGATCAGGCCGATGTGCAGCAGCGGCCGGCCCTTCAGGTCCTGCACGGTGTACGAGTACTTGCCGCGTTCGTGGAGGTGGCCGAACACCGTGCCGTCCGCGGCCGAAAGATGCATCTTCGGCCCGTGATAACTGCGCAGGACCGGACGCCGCGGCTGGGCGAGGATCAGTGCGTCAAGACTGAACAGCTCCGCAACCGTGTCGTCCGCATTGCCGCCCACCCTTCGTCGCCCTCCCTCGCCGCCACACCCCAGTGAAGACAGAGCATGACGCTCAGTCAGCACCAAATGAACGGCCTGAAGGGTTGCGTCGGGCACAGCCTCGATCCTTCGTGGCGGGCCGCCGGATTCTCCGGCGGCCCGCTTCGGCTCTTCGAGCTCGTGATGGCAGCGTCCGCGCGGCCTGCTTACCGGGACGTCAACGCCCTGCGCTGGCTTACCGCGTACACGGTTTCGGTCACTGGCGACGTTGTGTACTTTCTCGCCCTGTCCTGGGCCGCCACACGCGCCGGCGGGCCGTCGGTGGGCCTGGTGGTCGCGACCGGGGCCCTTCCCCGCGCGGTGCTCACGCTCGGCGGGGGCGTAGTGGCCGACCGGTTCGGGCCGCGCCGGGCTGCTGCCGTCAGCGACGCGATTCGCTGTGCGGTGATCCTCACCGCTGCTGCGGCGGTCATGCTGACGTCCCCGAGTCTGTGGCTGCTGGTTGCGGTTGCGTTGATCTTCGCCGTGGTGGACGCGATGTTCATACCGGCGGTGGGCGCGCTCCCGCCGCGTATCACGGCGCCTGAGCAGCTCGCCCGGGTCCAGGGGATGCGCGGGTTGTCGATCCGGCTGAGCAATGCCGTCGGCCCCCTCCTGGCGGGAGCCGTACTGGTGATCGGCGGTGCGGGCGGTGCGTTCACGGCCGCCGGCGTGCTCTTCGCCGTCTCGCTCATCACCCTGCTCATCGTGCGGGTTGCTTCGTCAACGGAGGTATCTCAGCGCGCCTCCGCCTGGCGCGAGCCAGGTGACGGCTTGCGATATGTGCGCTGCCACCGGATGCTCGCACCGCTGGTCACGGTGATCGGGTTGAGCGAGATGTGCTTCAGCGGTCCGGTCGCCACCGGCCTGGTGCTCCTGGCTGACGAACGCGGCTGGGGTGCCTCGGGCATGGGGTGGAACGCGAGCACATTCAGCGCCGGAGCTGCGACCTCGGCGTTGCTGCTCCCGATACCTCGGCCGGGTCACCTCGGTCACGACCCTGTGCACGCTGGGCCTCGCACCGGTCCTCTTCCCGGCCGTCGGCATCACGGTGGCCCTATGGGGAGCGGACATGTTCTTCGCCGGATGGTGGGGCGATCTGCCTGTTCGCTGCCGCGCCGGCCTCTTGGCCCCGGTGATTCGACGCGTCGAACTCCACCGCCCAGGTCCACATCGCCGGCAGGACTGTGACCATCCTGCGGGTCGACTGATCGCGGGCCGGTCGCCCGTGTGCAGGGTGGCCGGCCCCGCCGTGCGGCCCGGGCATGAAGCGGATCTGCGGCTGCGCTTAAGAAAACCTCGATGGACCTGGGGCGCGGGGTACGGCAGATTTCTCCGTGACGGCAGAGGATGGTGCGCAGCAGCCGATCACCGCGCGCCCTGCCCATGCCGTCCCTCCTTCTTCCCCGGGCCGCAGGCTGCCTCAGGCATGCCCCCGGCCCGGGGCAATCACCACGCACCACGTACAGGGAGCCGCAGCCGTGAAGGCACTCGTGAAGCAGAAGGCCGAGCCCGGGCTCTGGCTGATGGACGTTCCCGAGCCGGTGATCGGCCCCTCGGACGTGCTGATCAAGGTGCTCCGTACCGGAATCTGCGGAACCGACCTGCACATCCGCAACTACGACGGCTGGGCCCAGCAGGCCGTGAAGACGCCGCTCGTCCTCGGCCACGAGTTCGTCGGCGAAGTCGCTGCGATCGGCGCCGACGTCGTCGACATCACCGTTGGTGACCTGGTCAGCGGCGAAGGCCACCTGGTCTGCGGAAAGTGCCGCAACTGTCTGGCCGGACGCCGTCACCTGTGCCGCTCCACCCTCGGACTCGGCGT
Organism: Streptomyces sp. NPDC005181; assembly: GCF_040608395.1. Classification (NCBI taxonomy): domain Bacteria; kingdom Bacillati; phylum Actinomycetota; class Actinomycetes; order Kitasatosporales; family Streptomycetaceae; genus Streptomyces; species Streptomyces sp. NPDC005181. The sequence goes on along the minus strand of NZ_JBEXID010000010.1, from coordinate 136,895 downwards.
CGGCCGCGACGGAGCATTCGCCGAGTACGTCGCGCTGCCCGCCTCCAACGTGTGGGTGCACCGGGTCCCCGTCGACCTCGACATCGCCGCGATCTTCGACCCGTTCGGCAACGCCGTGCACACCGCGCTGTCATTCCCGCTGGTCGGCGAGGACGTCCTGATCACCGGCGCCGGCCCGATCGGCATCATGGCCGCAGCCGTCGCCAAGCACGCGGGCGCCCGCAACGTCGTCATCACCGACGTCAGTGAGGCCCGGCTCGACCTGGCCCGGAAGGTCGGCGTCAGCCTCGCCCTCAACGTCGGCGAGCAGCCCATCGCCGACGGCCAGCAGAAGCTCGGCCTGCGCGAGGGCTTCGACATCGGCCTGGAGATGTCCGGCCGTCCCGAGGCCATGCGCGACATGATCGCGAACATGACGCACGGCGGACGGATCGCCATGCTCGGACTGCCGTCCGAGGAGTTCGCCGTCGACTGGTCGCGCATCGTCACCTCGATGATCACGATCAAGGGGATCTACGGGCGCGAGATGTACGAGACCTGGTACGCCATGTCCGTACTGCTGGAGGGCGGCCTCGACCTTGCCCCGGTGATCACCGGACGGTACGGCTACCGCGACTTCGAGGCGGCCTTCGACGACGCGGCGAGCGGACTCGGCGGCAAGGTCATCCTCGACTGGACCTCCTGACCCCCCTGTATCCAGCTATCGAGCCGGGAGACACCCCTCATGTTCGACTCCGTACGCGACGACATGCGCATCACCCTCGACGAGATCAAGGCCGCCGGACTCCACAAGCCCGAGCGCGTGATCGGCACCCCGCAGTCCGCGACCGTCGCCGTCACCGCCGGTGGCCGCCCCGGTGAGGTGCTCAACTTCTGCGCCAACAACTACCTGGGCCTCGCCGACCACCCCGACGTGATCGCCGCCGCCCACGACGCGCTGGACCGCTGGGGCTACGGGATGGCCTCGGTCCGCTTCATCTGCGGCACCCAGGAGGTCCACAAGGAGCTGGAGCAGCGGCTCTCGTCGTTCCTCGGCCAGGAGGACACGATCCTCTACTCCTCCTGCTTCGACGCCAACGGCGGTGTCTTCGAGACCGTCCTCGGCCCGGAGGACGCGGTCATCTCCGACGCCCTCAACCACGCCTCCATCATCGACGGCATCCGCCTCTCCAAGGCCAAGCGGTTCCGCTACGCCAACCGCGACATGGACGACCTGGAGAAGCAGCTCAAGGAGGCGTCCGACGCCCGGCGCCGGCTCATCGTCACCGACGGCGTGTTCTCCATGGACGGCTACGTAGCTCCGCTGCGCGAGATCTGCGACCTGGCCGACCGGTACGACGCCATGGTCATGGTCGACGACTCGCACGCCGTCGGCTTCGTCGGCCCCGGCGGCCGCGGCACCCCCGAGCTGCACGACGTCATGGACCGTGTCGACATCATCACCGGCACCCTCGGCAAGGCGCTCGGCGGTGCGTCCGGCGGCTATGTCGCGGCCCGCGCCGAGATCGTCGCGCTGCTGCGCCAGCGGTCCCGCCCGTACCTCTTCTCCAACTCCCTCGCCCCGGTGATCGCGGCGGCCTCGCTGAAGGTCATCGACCTGCTGGAGTCCGCCGGTGACCTGCGCGAGCGGCTCAACGCCAACACCGCGCTCTTCCGTAGCCGGATGACCGAGGAAGGCTTCGACATCCTGCCCGGCGACCACGCCATCGCCCCCGTCATGATCGGGGACGCGGCGAAGGCAGGCCGGATGGCGGAGCTGCTCCTGGAGCGCGGTGTGTATGTGATCGGGTTCTCGTACCCGGTGGTCCCGCAGGGCGCGGCACGCATCCGCGTGCAGCTGTCCGCCGCGCACTCCACGGACGATGTGAACCGTGCGGTGGACGCGTTCGTCGACGCGCGGGCCGCGCTGGGCGAGTAGGACCCGGCAGGAGGTCCGGGACCGTCCGGTCCCGGGGCCGGGACAACCTGCGGGACCTGGGACAATAGATCGCATGATCGATGCACGGCGGCTGCGTATTCTCCGTGCGGTGGCCGACCACCGCACCGTGACTGCGGCAGCCGCCGCGCTGTATCTGACGCCGTCCGCCGTCTCCCAGCAACTCGCCGCGCTGGAACAGGAGACCGGCCACCGGCTGGTCGACCGCAGCGCCCGGGGCGTCCGGCTCACCGCCGCCGGCGAGATCCTGCTGACCCACACCAACGCGGTCCTCGCCCAGCTGGAACGGGCGGAGGCCGAGCTTGCGGCGTACAGCTCGGGGGACGCCGGTACCGTCACGGTCGCCGCGTTCGCCACGGGCATCGGCCTGGTGCTCGCCCCCGCGATCGCAGAGCTGACGCTGACCGCCCCCGGTATCCGGGTCCGGGTCCAGGACGCGGAGGGCGATGCGAGCGTGCCGATGGTGCTCGACCGGCAGGTGGATGTGGCGGTCGCCGTCGAATACCGGGGTGCGCCCGACGAGGACGACCGGCGGCTGACCCGGGTACCGCTGTACTCGGAGCCGTTCGACGCGGTGCTGCCGGTGGGGCACCGGCTGGCCGACCGGGACCAGGTGACGATCGCGGACCTGGAGAAGGACCCGTGGATCGGTCAGTATCCCGGCAACCCCTGCCATGACGTGGTGGTCCTGGCCTGCGAATTCGCCGGCTTCCAGCCGAGACTCGAGCACTCCTCGGACGACTTCCGGGCGGTGGTGGCGCTGGCCGGGGCAGGGGCCGGAGTGGCACTGGTGCCGAGGTGGGCGCTGCGCGGGATGGAACTTGCGGGGGTGGTGGTGCGGCCGGTGGAGGGCAGCGCACCGACCCGACGGGTGTTCGCAGCGGTACGGCACGGGGCGGAGGGTCACCCCCTGATCAGACCCGTGCTCGAGGCTTTGCGGGGGGCGGCAGTGCGGTTGCCTGCGGGGTGAGGGCGGTGCGCCTGCGGCGGGCTCAGTCCCCGATCGCCGGACGGGCTTGAACCGCGCCGGCATGCGTTGTCGGCCTGTCGGCCCGCCACTTTGTGCGCTTCGTCAATGCATGCCTCCGCCTCGCCGCGCAGGACACGGTCCGAGGGCTTTTGAAGCCCTCAGGGGGCCGGCAGCGGAAACAGCATGCAGGTACTGGTGGCGTGAGCGAGAAGGCGATCCGCCTCGTCGAGAAGCCGGGCCTCGGCGAGGGCGGTGCGGCGGCCGCTGCTGACCACGGTGCCGACGGCACGGATCTTGCCGGTGTCGACGGTGATCGGGCGCAGGAACTTCACGGTCAGGTCGAGTGAGGTGTACGCCATGCCTTGCGGCAGGGTGGACTGGACCGCGCAACCGGCCGCCGAGTCCAGCAGGGTTGCGTAGATACCGCCGTGCACGCTGCCGATGGGGTTGTAGTGCTCCTCGCCCGGGACCAGGGAGAACACCGCACGCCCGGGCTCGACCTCGTCGAGGCTGAGGTCCACGGTGGCGCCGACCGGCGGACCGGGCAGCCGTCCGGCGGCGATGTCGCGCAGGAATTCCAGACCTGTGCCCCGCCCGACGGCTGCCGCCGAGATCGCCGGATCTTCCCACTCGTACGTACGTGACCGTCCCATGCGGCTGAGCCTCCTCGCCTGACTTCGTCCTACGAAGTTAGCTAGAGAGGCAGCTGGCTGTCAATGTCGAAGCCAGGCGGGCTACCATGACGGGATGAAGTGGCTGGAGATGAGCACGGAGAACTGCACGGTCCAGCGCACCCTCGATGTGGTCGGCGAGAAGTGGACGCTGCTGATCCTGCGTGATGCCTTCAACGGAGTGCGCCGCTTCGACGACTTCCGCCGCCATGTGGGGCTCTCGGAGGCGGTCCTGGCGGGCCGGCTCCGTAAGCTGGTCGCGGCCGGGATCCTGCAGACCGTCCCGTATCGGGAGCAGGGCAGCCGGACCCGGAACGAATATCGCCTGACCCGCAAGGGCCGGGACCTGTGGCCCGTTCTCGTGGCGCTCAGACAGTGGGGCGAGGCCTACGTCGGTGACCCCGAGGGCCCGATCCTGGACATCCGGCACAGCGACTGCGGAGCCCCGGTGCACGTCGTGGTCGAGTGCTCCGGTGAGCATGCCGCGCTCGGCCCGGCCGAGGTCACGGTCCTGCCCGGACCTGGGGCCAGGCCTCACGCCTGAGTGCCTGCGGGCGACTCCTTCACCGTGACACCGGCGCGGGCGGCACTGTCGTACGGGGCGGCTCATGCGGGCTGGAGCAGGTCCCAGCGGTTGCCGTACAGGTCTTCGAAGACCGCGACCGAGCCGTACGGTTCGTGACGCGGCTCCTCCAGGAAACGCACCCCGGCGGCCTGCATCCGGGCATGGTCGGCCGCGAAGTCCTCGGTGTGCAGGAAGAAGCCGACCCGGCCGCCGGTCTGTGAGCCGACGGAGGCCTGCTGGTCCTCGTCCTTGGCGCGGGCCAGCAGCAGCCCCGTGCCCTCCGCCGCGCCGCGTGGCCGGACGACGACCCAGCGGGAGCCGTCCCCGCGGTCGGTGTCCTCCAGGAGTTCGAAGCCGAGGGCGTCCGTGTAGAACGCGATGGCCTCGTCGTAGTCGCGGACGACCAGGGTGACCAGGGCGATGTGTGACATGGCGGTTCCTCGGGGTGCGGAGATCAGTTATACGTAACACTACCGAGGGTGCCGCTCGTGCCGGGACAATGCCCCGCATGCACACGAGTGACGTCGGAGAACTGTCGGCCCGCGCCCGCCGGCTCGCCGCCCCCGGCCGCCGCCGCATCCTCGGCATCGCGGGGCCGCCCGGCGCCGGGAAGTCCACGCTCGCCGCACGGCTGGTCGACGGGCTCGACGGGCTCGGCGTCCTCGTCCCGATGGACGGCTTCCACCTCGCCCAGGCCGAACTGGACCGCCTCGGCCGCGCCGGCCGCAAGGGCGCCCCCGACACCTTCGACGCCGCCGGATACGCCGCCCTGCTCCGACGCCTGCGCACGCCCGGGGAGCGGGGACCCGTCTACACCCCTGCCTTCGACCGCGCTCTGGAGGAACCGATCGCGGGGGCCATTCCCGTACCCCCGGACATCCCGCTCGTCGTCACCGAAGGCAACTACCTCCTCCACGACGACGGGCCGTGGGCTCCGGTGCGCGGACTGCTCGACGAGGTCTGGTTCCTGGATCTCGACCCGGCCGTCGGGGTCCGCAGACTCGTCGACCGCCATGTGCGGTTCGGCAAGCCCCGGCCGTACGCCGAGCGCTGGGTCGCCGAGTCGGACGAGACCAATGCCCGGCTCGTCGACCGTGGCCGGGACCGCGCCGACCTCGTCGTGCGACTGCATCCCGCGGCCTCCTGACCCCCACTCGCGCCCGCCTCCGCCGCCGGGCAGGATGCTGTGTGCCGCATCGCTTCGCCAGGAGGTCCCGCATGTCCAGCCCGAACCAGCCCGTGCCGTTCACCGCCGACGACTACCGGGCGAGGATGGCGCGGGCCGCCGAGTCCGCCGCCGAAGCCGGGCTCGCGGGTGTCCTCGTCGCACCCGGCCCGGATCTCGTCCACCTCACCGGCTACCAGCCCGTGAACACCGAACGCCTCACTCTCCTCGTCCTCAAGGCGGGAGAGGACCCGGTGCTCGTCGTCCCCACCCTGGAGGCGCCGGACGCCGAGCGGGCTGTCGGCTCCCCGGCCCTGACCCTGCGCGACTGGACCGACGGCAAGGACCCGTATGCCGTGGCCGCCCCGCTGCTCGGCGCGGACGGCCGGTTCGGGATCAGCGACAACGCCTGGGCGATGCATCTGCTCGGGCTGCAGCAGTTCCTCCCCGGCACCTCGTACGTCTCCCTCACCGAGGCCCTGCCGATGCTGCGGGCGGTCAAGGATGCGGCCGAACTGGAACGGCTCGCTGCGGCGGGGGCCGCCGCCGACGCCACGTACGAGGAGATCCTGAAGGTCCGCTTCTCCGGCCGCAAGGAGACCGACGTCGCCGCGGATCTCGCCGCACTGCTCAAGCAGTTCGGGCATTCGCAGGTCGACTTCACCGTCGTCGGCTCCGGCCCGAACGGCGCCAACCCGCACCACGAGGCGGGCGACCGCACCATCGAGCGCGGCGACATGGTGGTGCTCGACTTCGGCGGCCTCAAGCACGGCTACGGCTCCGACACCTCCCGCACGGTCCACGTCGGCGAACCCACCGCCGAGGAGCAGCGGGTGCATGACATCGTGCGGGAGGCGCAGGAGGCCGGATGCCGCGCCGTCCGGCCCGGCATCGCCTGCCAGGAGATCGACCGGGCGGCCCGCGCCGTCATCACCGAATTCGGTTACGGCGAGCGCTTCATCCACCGCACCGGCCACGGCATCGGCGTCACCACCCACGAACCTCCGTACATGATCGAGGGTGAGGAGCAGCTGCTGGTGCCCGGGATGTGCTTCTCCGTGGAGCCCGGGATCTATCTGCCGGGCCGGTTCGGTGTGCGCATCGAGGACATCGTGACCGTCACCGACGACGGCGGGCAGCGGCTGAACACCACCGCGCGCGAGCTGGCGATCGTCGAGTAGCTCACGAGCCGCCGCGGTTGCTCAGGCGCTCCAGCGTCGCATACGGATACGGCAGCGGGCGCGCGCTCGCTCCATCGAGCCGCGCCGTCTGCTCGTCCGTCAGTTCCCAGCCCACGGCGCCGAGATTGTCGGTCAGCTGCTCGACGGTACGGGCCCCGATGATCGGGGCGGTGACCCCCGGCCGTCCGAGCAGCCAGCGCAGCGCGACCTGGGCGGGTGTGCGGCCGGCCTCCTCGGCGACGGCGACGACGGCGTCCACGACGCCCCAGGTCTCCTCGTTGTCCCGGCGCCGCCAGTCGTCGCTCCCGTTCTCCTGCCGGACGGCGGCGCGGGAGCCGGCGGGCGCCTCGGTCATGCCGCGCCGGTACTTGCCGGACAGCCAGCCGCCGTCCAGCGGGGACCACGGGATGATCCCGACGCCCTCCTGGACGCTCAGCGGGGCCAGCTCCCACTCCACCTCGCGGTGCAGGAGGTTGTAGAGCGGCTGGAGGCACACGTACGGCGTCCAGTCGCGACGGCGTGCGAGGTCCAGGGACTTCTGAAGCTGGGTGGGGGCAAGGTTGCTCGCGCCGAGGTAGCGGACCTTGCCGGCCTTCACCAGCGTGTCGAGCGTGGTGAGGGTCTCCTCGATCGGCGTCGTCGCGTCCCACAGATGGGTCTGGTACAGGTCGATGTACTCCGTGTTCAGGCAGCGCAGACTCGCCTCGACGGCGGAGAGGATGTGCTTGCGGCTCAGCCCCCCGTCGTTGGCGCCGTCGCCCATCTGACCCCACACCTTGGTCGCGATGACGAGATCGTCGCGGTTGCGGCCCTTCAGCCAGCGGCCGAGAACCTCCTCCGAGCCACCGCGGTCGTACATGTCCGCGGTGTCGATGAAGGTGCCGCCCGCCTCGGTGAACGTGTCGAGGACGCGGTGGGCGGCCGCTTCGTCGCCCGCCCTGGTGAACGTCATGGTGCCCAGGCACAGTTCGCTGACCTGGAGTCCGGTCCTGCCGAGAAATCGCTGCTTCATGGCACCGACCGTACGAGGTGAAGCGCACACGAAGGCAAGAGGCCTCCACGGCCCACGTGTCCTGTTGCGTGTCCCGCACCGCGTCAGTCGTCGGCTAGTACCACGCTCGACTCCGGCGGCAGATGCAGCAGCCCGTCCGCGTCGGGCGCCGCCACCGGCTCCCAGGCGGCCAGCACCCTGCCCATGCCGGTCCGGTTCCGTCCGCCACCGAGCGGGATCGTGGCCGGCTTCTCGTCGAGGTTGACCGCGATCCGCAGATCGCCCCTGCGGTACGCCAGCCAGCGCCCCTGCTCGTCATGGGCGGTCTTCACCGCGGCCAGATCCGGATCCGACAGATCGGGCAGGGTGCGGCGCAGCGCGATCAGTTCGCGGTACCAGGCGTGGAGGCGGGCATGCGGTTCGCGTCCCGGTTCGGTCCAGTCCAGGCAGGAGCGGCTGCGGGTGGCGGGGTCCTGCGGGTCAGGGATGTCGTCCGCCGCCCAGCCGTGCGCCGCGAACTCCCGCCGCCTCCCGTTGCGCACCGCCTCGGCGAGCGCCGGGTCGGTGTGGTCGGTGAAGAACTGCCAGGGGGTGCGGGCACCCCACTCCTCGCCCATGAAGAGCATCGGGGTGAACGGGCTGGTCAGCACCAGTGCCGCCGCGCAGGCCAGCAGACCGGGGGAGAGCGTGGCGGACAGGCGGTCGCCGAGCGCCCGGTTGCCGATCTGGTCATGGGTCTGCGCATAGCCGACGAAGCGGGTGGCCGGGGTGCGGACGGTATCGACGGGGCGGCCGTGTGTGCGGCCGCGAAAGCCGGAGTACGTGCCGTTGTGGAAGAAGGCACTCGTCATGGTCTTGGCGAGGGCGGCCAGTGGGGCGGTGGCGAAGTCGGCGTAGTAGCCCTGGGACTCGCCGGTCAGGGCCGTGTGCAGGGCGTGGTGGAAGTCGTCGTTCCACTGGGCGTGCAGACCGATCCCGCCCGCCGCGCGAGGTGTCGTGGTACGCGGGTCGCAGAGGTCGGACTCGGCGATCAGGGTCAGCGGACGGCCGAGTTCCGCGGCGAGTGCGTCGACTGCCGCGGACAGCTCCTCCAGGAAGGTGAGGGCCCGGTTGTCGGCGAGGGCGTGGACCGCGTCGAGCCGCAGCCCGTCGAGCCGGTAGTCGCGCAGCCAGCCGCGCGCACTGCCGAGCAGATAGGCGCGGACTTCGTCCGAGCCTGCGGCGTCGAGGTTGACGGCGGTGCCCCACGGCGTGTGATGGGTCTCGGTGAAGTACGGACCGTATGCCGGGAGGTAGTTGCCGGACGGACCCAGGTGGTTGTGGACCACGTCGAGGACCACCGCAAGACCGAGCCCGTGCGCCGTGTCGACAAAGCGCTTCAGTCCGTCCGGGCCGCCGTACGGTTCATGCACGGCCCACAGCGACACCCCCTCGTACCCCCACCCATGGGTGCCGGGAAACGGGCAGACGGGCATCAGCGACACATGCGTGATGCCCAGCTCGGCGAGGTGCGGCAGGCGCGCCGCGGCGGCGTCGAACGTGCCATCCTCGGTGTACGTACCGATGTGCAGCTCGTACAGGACGGCGCCCGGCAGCCCGCGCCCCGTCCACGCGGTGCGCCAGGGGTATGCCTCCTGGTCGACGACGGCGCTCTCGCGGTCCGGGCCGTCGGGCTGGCGGCGCGAACGCGGGTCGGGCAGCACGGGGCCGTCGTCGAGTACGAAGCCGTACCGGTCGCCGTCCGCGGCCTCCGCCTCGGCCGTCCACCAGCCCGCCCGCACCCCGTCACGCTCCATCGGCCGCAGCGCGCCCGCCAGCCGCAGGCCGACCGAGTCCGCCTCAGGTGCCCATACCTCGAACAGCATGCATCGCTCCTCGTCTCGTCGCCTCGGCCCCATGGTCGGCAGAAGTCGCGATCACCGGCCCACGACACTGGATCGAGCCCATTACTGGCGATTAAGGTCTGGTTCTGATCATTGCCCTGCCAGGTTCTGCTCATACATACGGCTGCTGGAGGCCGAGATGACTGTGCCGACGTTCCCGCCGGGATTCCTCTGGGGAGCCTCCGCCTCCGCGTTTCAGACCGAAGGAGCGGCCGACACCGACGGCAAAGGCCCCTCGGGCTGGGACGCCTTCGCCGCCCAGCCGGGACGGATCAAGGACGGCACCGATACCACCCGCGGCACCGGCTTCCACGAGCACTACCGCGAGGACGTCGCCCTGCTGGCCGGTCTCGGCGCCGACGCCTTCCGGTTCTCCGTCAGCTGGCCGCGCGTGGTGCCGGGCGGCAGCGGATCCGTCAACCCGGCGGGGCTCGACTTCTACGACCGGCTCGTCGACGAACTCTGCGCCCACGGCATCACCCCGGCCCCCACCCTCTACCACTGGGACACCCCGCTGCCGCTCGACGAGGCGGGCGGCTGGCTGAACCGGGACACCGCCTACCGCTTCGCCGAGTACGCAGGCATCGTCGCCGAGCGGCTCGCCGACCGCGTACCCATGTGGATCACCATCAACGAACCCGCCGAAGTGACCATGCTCGGCTATGCGTTGGGCGAGCACGCCCCGGGGCGCACCCTCCTCTTCGACGCGCTGCCCGCCGCCCACCACCAGCTCCTCGCCCACGGTCTGGGCGTCCGTGCGCTGCGGGCGGCCGGCGCCACCGACATCGGCGTCGCCGTCTCGCACACCCCCGTCTGGACCGCGGGGGAGTCGGAGGAGGACCGGTTCGGCGCCGAGCTGTACGACACCCTCACCAACTGGATGTTCGCCGACCCGATCCTCACCGGACGCTACCCCGACGAGAACTTCGCCGCGCTGATGCCGGGACCGGTCGAGGACGACCTCAGGACGATCTCCACCCCGCTCGACTGGTACGGGGTCAACTACTACAACCCCACTCTCGTCGGCGCCCCCAGGGCGGACGCCCTCGAAACGTTCTCCGGCTTCGAGATGCCCGCCGAACTCCCCTTCGGCATCCGCGAGATCGAGGGATACGAGAAGACCGACTTCGGCTGGCCCGTCGTCCCCGACGGACTGCGCGAAACCCTCGTCCAGCTGCAGGCCCGCTACGGCGACCGGCTCCCTCCTCTGTACATCACCGAGAACGGCTGCGCCGTCGACGAGGCCGTGACCGACACCCGTCGGATCGCCTTCCTCGAAGGCCACCTGGGCGCGCTGCGCACGGCGATCGATGAAGGCGTCGACGTCCGCGGCTATTTCACCTGGTCACTGACCGACAACGTCGAGTGGATCGAGGGCGCCAGCAAGCGCTTCGGCCTCGTCCACATCGACTACGAGACGCTGCGCCGGACCCCCAAGGAGTCGTACGCCTGGTACCGCGACGTCATCCGCAGCCAGAAGGCCGCACGGCCCGCGGCCTCAGCGGACTGACCTGATCCGCCACACCAGCACCCCGCCCACCACTGTCACCACGGTGGACGCCAGATACAGCCCCGCGTAGCCACCCGCGTACGCCACGATCGGCGCGGCCAGTGCCGGACCGAGCACCTGGGGCGCGGAGTTGGCGACATTGATCACCCCCAGGTCCTTCGCCCGGTTCTCGGCCGCGGGCAGGACCTGGGTGATCAGCGCCTGGTCGACCGCCACATAGATCCCGTAGCCGAGCCCGAGCAGCACCGCCGCGCCCATCGCCACCGGCCAGGTGTGCCAGAACGTCAGCAGCAGCGAACCCACCGCCATCACCATCGAACAGACGCTGACCATCATCTTCCGCTTGCCCAGCCGGTCCGAGACGATGCCACCCGCCACCGCCGTCGCGACGACACCGCCGGTGTAGAGCAGCGTCAGATACAGCACACCCATGTCCGGGTCCGGGTAATGCACCGCGTCCTTGAGGAAATACAGCAGATACAGCGTGCCGATCGCATTGCCCAGCTGGACGAGGAACCGGGTCAGCCACGCCCAGCCGAAGTCCGGATGCAGCCGCGGACTCACCCAGAAGTCCTTCAGCCGCACCGCGGACCCCGGCACCCCGGGCACCGCCGGATCGCGGGCCAGCAGCACGAACGGCAGCGCACACAGCACCACCAGCCCCGCCAGCATCAGATACCCCGAGGCGATCCCGGTGACCACCACCGACACCAGCAGCACGCCGAGGACCAGCCCCAGCGTCTGCGGTATCCCGATGAAGCCGGACACCGCCGCGCGCTGCCGCACCGGCACCTGGTCCGGCACCACCGCATTCGTGCCCGCCAGCATCGCGTTCAGCCCGAGCTGTGCCAGACACCAGCCGAGCGCCACCCCGGCCACGGTCGTCTGCGCCGCCGTCACCACCAGGCCGGCCGCGCCCACCAGCGCCCCGCCCACGATCCACGGGTGACGGCGCCCGAACCTCCCGCCCGTACGGTCCGACAGCGCACCGGCGACCGGGTTGGCGACCACCGCGACCAGCGCCCCGACACCGGTCGCCCAGCCGAGCGCCACCTCCTTGCCGGACGTCGTCAGATCGTCGATCTGTTCGGCCAGCAGCACCTGGATCGGGGTGAGGAAAGCCATGTACAGACCCAGGTTGGCCAGCACCAGACCACTGATCCAGCCGCCGCCGACGCGGGACTGCGGTTCCGTTCGGGTGTCGTCCACGGTCATCGGCCGCTCGCCATCAGCTCGGTGGTGCGCGTAGCCATCACGGTCGGAGATGCCCCGGAGGTGCCCGGATCCTACGAACGCCCCCCTGCGCGATCAATACCTCGCGCTATGGTTGCTTCCTCCTTCCTCAGCGGCACCGCGCTGACCGCACTGGTGACCGGGACGGCGGCCGCAGGCGGCAACCCGCTGCCCGATGTGGGGCCGCGCGGCGAGGATGCGGCCATCCCCGCCGCGCAGCAGCTCCGTCTCGACCGGCCGGCGGAGCTCACCCGGAACCTCACACCAGATGGATGCGTTCCTGGATGACCCGATGGCCGGCCCGGGCGAACGCGGCCGCCATCGGCGCATTGCCCCGGTCGGTGGCGCCCGCGATGAACGCGGCTCCCTCGGCCGCCAGGAAGTGCGTGCACTCCACGAGCAGGTCGTACCCGTAGCCGTGGCCACGCTGTTCGGGTACGACGCCGATGAAGCCGATGCACGGACCGGCCGGGTTACGGGCCGGCACATGGATGCCGGCCAGCTCGCCGGCAGGGGTGTACGCCAGCTGCCACCACGAGCGCGGCGAGGGGCACCAGCGGAAGAAGTCGAGCTCCTCCTGCGCCGCCTGCTCCAGTCCGCCGGGGCCGTCGACGGCCCGCCGGGCATGCGCGTCCAGCGTGACGGAGTGGACCCGGCGCAGCACGTCCAGGATCACCGCGTCATCGGGCTCCGGGCGGAACGCGAGCCGGCCGGGCCGCTCGGGCAGCCCGCACTCCGGCGTCCACTCGTACCGGTACCGCTCCACCAGCGGCTTCAGACCGGCCGCGCGGGCGGCGGCGATCCTCGACCCGGCGGCGGCCGTGACATCGGACCGCTCCCGCCAGTCGGCGGGAAGCGTCAGTTCGTACTCGGCGTACAGCGGTGCGCGGCGGAGCAGTTCGGTGCCCGCCTCGTCCTCGCCGTCGGCGAAGTCGAACCAGTTGAGCGTCACCGGCTCGGTGTCGTCGGGCCCCGACCACCAGGCGGCCCTGGCCACGACGACACCGTCGCGCAGAGCGATCCAGGTCCACTCGGGGCGGTACTCGCCGCCCTCGCGCACCGTGGCATAGGCGTGGCCGAAGGCGGCGCGGCCGACGAGATCGAGGTCCTGCAGCGTGCGGAAAAGATGTGCGTCGCTCTCGGTGAGCGCGCGAACGACCAGATCGGTCATGGGAAAAGTCCTCCGGAAGAAGCGATGCGCTCCCGGTCAGACCGAAACCGAAACCGCCCGGCGAACGGGACGGGAGCGCGGGAATGAAGTGGTACTGGTACGCACTGTTCTCGCCTCCTTCCTCGATCCTCGAGCGGGCGACCACCGTAACCGGCCCCGCGCCGCACGGTCCACCGATTAACGCCGCGTTCTCTTTCAAGGCCTCAAGGCCTCAAGGTGTTATGGCGCATCCCAGATCATGTTGAACGCGCGCTCGAAGTTGACGTACCCCAGGCGCTCGAACGACTTCGCCATCGGCGCATTGCCGAGGTCCGTCGCGGCCCGGATCCGCTCCACGCCGTCCTGTGCGGCGAGCACCCGCGTGCCCTCGGCGAGCAGCTCGTCGATATGGCCGCGACCGCGCTGCGCCGGCAGCACACCGATATACGCGATGATCGGGTTGTAGCTGTTGCGGGCCGGGATCACGAAGCCGACCGGCTCACCACCGGGGAGCTCGGCGATCCGCCACCACTCCCGCGGGGTGGTGTACTGCGCGAGCTCCTCGTCGTAGTGCTTCTCCGCCGCCTTGCGCGCGGACAGGCCCGACGCGAGGTCCTCCTGGCCGTGCGCGTCGAGGGTGCCCTCCATCACCGGGGTCATCAGTGCGAGCAGATCCTCACGCCCGGCCACCGGACGGAACCGCAGCCGGCCGGTGTCGGCGGGCACCGGCGTACCGGCCCGCCACTCCAGGCGCAGCCGCTCGACCAGCATCCGCGCACCGGTGCGCTCCATCACCCGGATCCGGGCCTCGACGACGTCGCGGGCCACCGGGTCCTCGCGCCAGTGGGGCGGTACGAAACGTCCGTACTCCGGCCTCGGGGCACCGGTGGGAACGACGGCCGCGGTCGCCGCCACCAGCAGCCGCACACCCGTCTCGGTCCGCTCGGGCTCAGGCATCGTGTCGTCGACGTCGAAGAAGTCGAGCGCCAGCGGTATGTCCCCGCCCTGGCTCCACCAGCCGGCCCGCGCCACCACCCGGTCGCCGCGCAGCGCCACCCACAGCCACTCGGGGCGTCGGCGGCCGACGGCGAGGTCGTCGGCCAGTTCGTGGTCGAGGACGTACGACAGGCGGCGGAAGAGCCCGAGTTCGTCGGGCCCGGTGAGCGGACGGACAGTCAGCTCCAGTGGTGCAGGGGTCACCAAGTCTCCATGTCTCCTTGAGGCGTGCCGGCCAACCGGTGCTCAGCGCACGGCACGCGGCGGCAGACAGTAGCAACCTTGGCCGGACACCGCCCCCGACTTTCGGCACGGGCGTTCTGCGCAGCCGTTCCGCGCAGGTCAGGCAGGCGGAAAGCAGGCTTGTTCTGGACACTCCGGGGCGGTCGGCCCGACAATCGGTCCTGTGACGTCCTCCTTCGAGTTCCACACGTATCCCGCGCGGGTCTCCGACGCCCAGCGCGACCGTGTTCTCGGTGTGCTCAGAGAAGGCGCGGCCCAGGGCAAGCTGTCCCATGACACGTTCATGCGGCGCATGGAACTGGCCCTGTCCGCCCACCGCTCGGAGGAGCTGGAGGCACTCACCGCCGACCTGCGGACCGAAGGCCGCTGGACACGCGGGCTGTTCCAGGCGGTGGGCGCGGTCTCCGGGTTCCCCGCCCGGGTGCGCAGGGCCTGGCAGGCCGAGCGGCTGCCGAAACTGCTGCTGCCCACGCCCACCCCGTACCCCGTGCTCATCGGCCGCGATCCGGCGAACGGGCTGCGTCTCACCCACGAGACGGTCTCGCGGATGCACGCCGAACTCACGGTCCAGGGCGGCCGATGGATCCTGCGCGATCTCGGCTCGACGAACGGCACGTGTGTGAACGGGCAGCGGGTGACCGGGGCGGTGTCGGTGCGCGACGGGGACCAGGTGAGCTTCGGCCGGATCACCTTCCGGCTCTCCGCGCCCGTACTCAAGCCGCCCGAGTCCCCCGGGATTCCCGGGCCTCCGGTCTGACGCCGACGGGGGCAGCCGCGGATCAGGCCTGTTGGTGGAGGCCGCGTCCGGCGAGGGTCTGCCGTAAACCACTTCCACTCCCACGTGGGTCAGGTGTCCCTCCACGCCTTGTAGTTGCGGGAGACGATGTCGTCCCGGGTGGCGACCAGCGCCGACCAGTCCACCGAGTCCAGGGTCGCCTTCACCCCCCACCGCTCGCACGCTTCCGCGATGCCGTCGACGAGCTCCGCGGCGTGCAGCATCGCCCTGCTGGGGATGCAGCCGCGGTGCAGACACGTACCGCCGACCTTGTCGCGTTCGGCGAGGAGCACCTTCAGCCCGAGGGAGGCGGCCCGTAGAGAGGGGGAGTGGCCACCGGTGCCGTCGCCGATCACCAGTCCGTCAAAGCGGAACAAGCCCACTCGTCAACGCTGCCAATTACGCGGTCGACCTGGGGAAGCTGCGCGAAAACCCGATCACGGCCGCATCGGCTCTGCTTCCACCGGACTCGGCCGTCGGTCGGCCTGTCCACCTTCGACGGCGGGCGACGGACGGCTCTTCTTCAGCGAGCAGGGCTCGGTCGTCCCGTCATCGACCTACTACTGGGTCTGGCAGGAGGCCCGACAGCCAAGACAGTCACCGCCGAAATCCTTGGTGAAGGGACCGCACGGACGTCCGCACCCTCCACGCCGCCCACCGCACCCTGTGTTCGAACTCCTCGGCCGCCCCGTACGACCATGCGCCCTTCTGCCCCGCAACTGAGCACGAGGCGGATTACCCATCCGCTGGCTCACGCCGTCGTTTCGGTTCGGTGACGGGGCGGGACTGGCTTGGTGAGGGGCCCGTACGTTGTATCGGCATGAGACCCCGTATCGCCGTGATCGGCAGCGGCCCCGCCGGCCTTACCTTCGCCCGCGTCCTGCACCGTCATGGTCACCCTGTCACCGTCCTCGAACGCGATCCCGCCCGCGACGCCCGTCCCGCGGGCGGCACGCTGGGACCTGCACGAGGGGCTGGGCCAGCTGGCGCTGGAGAAGGCGGGGGTGCTGGCGGAGTTCCAGGCGCTGTCCCGTCCGGAGGGGCAGGCCATGCGCATCCTGGACGCGGATGGGACCGTCCTCCGCGACTGGCAACCTCGTCCGGGTGACCGGGCCAATCCCGAGATCGACCGCGGGCAACTCCGTGACCTGTTGCTCGGGCCTCTGGACGTTCAGTGGGGGCGGGTCGTGACGGAGGTAGTGCCGGAGAGCAGGGATGGCGTGCTGGTCCATTTCGCGGACGGGCGACAGGAGACGTTCGACCTCGTGATCGGCGCGGACGGTGCCTGGTCCCGGGTCCGCCCGGCGGTCTCGTCCGCGACGCCGCAGTACACCGGCGTCACCTTGGTCGAGACCTCCCTGAACGACGTCGACACCCGCCACCCCGACCTCGCCCGGCTGGTCGGCGACGGTTCCGTGGCTGTGTACGGCGTGAACCGCGCGCTCGTCGCCCAGCGCAACAGCGGCGGCCACGTCAAGGTATACGCCCAGTTCCGCGTGCCGCTGGACTGGCACACGATCCCGGACCGGCATAAGGGCCTGAACCAGCGCGCGGGCCTGGGCCTGGCCGACGTCGAGGCCGTGCGATCAAGCCTGCTGGCTCTGTTCGACGGCTGGGCCACTCCCCTCCTCGACCTCCTCCGCCACGGCACAGCTTTCGTCCACCGCCCCCTCTACGCCCTTCCCGTGTCCCACACCTGGGCCCACGTCTCCGGGGTGACGCTACTGGGCGACGCCGCCCACCTGATGCCCCCGTTGGGGGTGGGCGCGAACCTCGCGATGCTGGAAGGCGCCGAACTCGCCGAGTCCATCGCCGCCGCCCCCGGCCCGGGAGATCTGGACGAGGCCGTCCGCGCCTTCGAGGAACAGATGTGGGCACGGGCCGGCAGGTGGGCGAACATCACGATGGCTGGTCTGGAACGCCTCGTGAGCCCGGACCCCTCCGAAGCCCTCGCCCTCTTCGACGAGGTCCAGCCTTCCTGACTGCCAAGCGCGAGAGCATGGCCCAGTCCGCCGGTCCCTCGCCCCCGGACTATCCCGGCGCGAATGAATGAGTTACTTCTGGTCCCCCAAGCACCCCGCCTGGCACCGATCGACCGGACCTGCCGAGCGCGGGCCCGACCTGGGGTTGCCTTCGTGGTGAGCGACCTGGCCCAGGCCGGTCCCAAGAACGCCGGTAGCGGCTGCCGGCCGGCGGTGTTTCGGCGGTCACAGCCGGACCATGTACGCACCCGGCGACCACAGCCGGTGATCACTACAGGTCTCCGATCGCACCCGCTTCCACGAAGCTGACGACGCAACGACGGATGTGATCAAGGAACTGCGGCAGGTCGTCGGCGACCTTGTCGAACTCCGCAACATCCAGGGAGGCAGACCGGGACCGGTGGCAATCGCCGTCCCCCAGCGTCCTGAACGTCGTCAACAGCCGGATCGTCGACAACACGCCCAACAACTGCCGGCCGGTCGGGTCGGTCCCCGGCTGTACGTCCTGACCGCGGAGCGCGGCATGTCAATGAGTAGGTCTCGCCTGTGGGAACGGGCTACGCCTGCTGCTCTTCGGTTCCGCAGGGAGAGTGGGCGTGCCAGAGCCTTCGCACCGGCACCCGGCCCGTCCAACGGGTCCTGGCCGGGACGACCCGCATGCGGTCGTGACGGTGACGAGGCTGGATTGGGTTAGAGAATCTGCTCGGCCCAGACCGTCTTGCCGTCGGGGGAGTAGCGGACGCCCCAGTTCTGCGCGAGTTGGGCGACGATGAAAAGGCCGCGCCCGCCTTCGTCGATGGTCTTGGCGTGGCGCAACCGCGGCGCGAGGGGATTGCCGTCGTGGACCTCGCAGGTGAGTGTGCGGTCTTTGATGAGCTGCAGCCGCAGAGGCGGGGTGCCGTAGCGGACGGCGTTGGTGACCAGTTCGCTGACGATCATTTCGGTGGTGTAGGCGGTTTCCTCGTCTACTCCCCAAAGGGTGAGCTGGTGTTGGGCGTGGGTGCGCGCCGTGGAGACGGCTTTGGGGTGTTGGTCGAGATGCCACGTGGCGACCTGGTCGGCGGGGAGTGTGTGGGTGCGGGCGAGGAGCAGGATGACGTCGCCGTGGGGGGTGTCGGTCCGCAGCTGGTAGAGCACGTCATCGCATAGATCCTGCAGTGGCCGGTCAGGGTGGGCCAGCACCCGTTGGAGGGTATCCGGGGACGGGGAGGTGTGCAGGAGGGATGCGGTGTAGAAGGCGAGGACGCTGCCGTCGGCGACGGAGATCGTGGTGGCGGCGAAGGGGGGTCCCTCGGGACTGCCGAGAGGGGGTCCGCTCGGCAGGTGGGGGATCTCGGTCCTCCCGTCGGGATGGGCGATGACGGGTGGGGGGTGGCCGGCCAGGGCGATGGTGCAGGTCTGGGCGAGCGGGTCGTAGACCGCGTACGCGCAGCTTGCCGTGAGTGGCTGCCGGTGCATGGGGTCTCCGGTCGGCAGAGCTGCGCGTTCCTGGGCCAGTTTTATGGTGGTGTCGTTGAGGCGTGCGAGGAGTTCGTCGGGTTCCAGGTCGAGTGTGGCCAGGGAGTGGTGGGCGGTCCGTAGCTGTCCCATGGTGGTGGCCGCGTGGATGCCTTGGCTGGCGCATTCGCCGACCACCAGTGCGGTGCGGGCGCCGGACAGGGCGAAGGTGTCGTACCCGCTGCCTCCGCCCGCCTGGGAAGGCACGTGCAGGTGCGCCGTTTCCACCGTGGTCCGCGACGCCGGGCGGGGAGGCAACAGATGGCGCTGGACTGTCGAGGCGATGGTGTGTTCGCGGGTGTAGCGGCGGGCGTTGTCGATGCACAACGCGGTGTGAGCGGCCAGTGCGAGGGCGAGGGTGACATCGTCCTCGTCGTAGAGGTCGCTCCGGTCAGTGCGGTAGAGGCTCATCAGGCCGAGCACGGTTCCACGCAGCGTCAGGGGTGTAGTGATCAGGCTGTGGGTACCGGATGCGCGGATCGCCTCGGCGCGCGGCGGGACGGCTGCCAGCCAGGGCGTGTCGGGTCCCAGGGCGATGAGGCGGGGCTTGAGGTCGGCCAGCGTCTGGGCGTAAGGCGTCGGGCACGGCAGAGCGCGCACGTCACCCACCGGATGTGCCTGAATCTGCTCCTTGCCGCCGCTGTGGCCGAAGGCGGCACGGCGCAGCGGCACCTCCCGTCCCAGAGGGCTCGGCGGAGGGTCTTCGCCGCGTATCACGGCGTCCACCACTTCCACCACGGCGATGTCGGCGAGGTCGGGCACCACCGCCTGCACCAGTTCCTCGCAGGTGGCCACCACGTCGAGGGTCTGTCCTACGTGCTCGCGCACCGAGCCGAGGACGCGCAGGCGGGCGCGTACCTTTTCGCGTTCGGTGACATCGAGCATCTCCGCCAGCACCCCCCAGATCCTCCCGTGCGAGTCCTCCAGGCGAGATGCCGAGACGGAGAACAGGTACTCCGGCCCCGGCGCGCGCTTCGGACGCACCCCCACCAGTCGCCCCCGTACGGGCGCGCCGCTCTCCAGCACGCCGTGCAGCATCGCCTCGACCTCTCCGGGTGCGGAAAGGTCGTATTCGTCGGTGATGTGTCGGCCTGTGATCTGTTCAGGGGGCGCTTCGTGCAGAACCGGCCGGGTGAAGTGGATTCGTAGGATTCGCAGCTCCGTGTCCAAGATCAGCAGGCCTGTAGGGGACTGGTCGAACAGAGCTTCCAGCACTGCAGCACCCTCGACGGGCGAGATGGCTTCGTTGTGCGCCACGGCAACACACCTCCACCATCCAGCCTGCTCCTTGTCTCGCTCCCTCGCTTCGCGAGACGTGTCGCACGTCAGGGCTCTGGGTGGCCGGCCTGCCTGCTCGGCTCGGGCCGTCATCCGAGTGTGTCGGAGGTGTGTCGCGAACACCGAGAGACAACGAGAAAGAGCGGGACCCAGTGAGACTGAATCCCGCTCTCTCATGTCGGCATTCGCCCTGGTCAGAGCAGATTTTTGCTGGCTGACCGGCGAGTGCCCCCGGCAGGATTCGAACCTGCGCACACGGCTCCGGAGGGAGTGAGCGGTGAGTCTGCGGCAGACGGAGTACTTCGGTGGCCGCTCCCCGCCCCTGCTCTCACCCGAATGGCCGCACCGCCACTGCAGTGAGTGCGCCGCGATGGTCCCCTGAATTCATCCGCGCCGTACCGCGGCGCACCGATCCAGGGGGTGCGGATGCCGGCTGATGCCCCCGACGGTATACCCGTGCCCACGCCTGTGCCCGCGCCCCTGCCCGCAGCAGGCCTCGGCCGCCGCGTCGCCCGGCCCGGCACCGGCCCGAGCCTCCTCGCCCCCGGCGCCGCGCACGATCCGTACCGGCTCTACCGCGTGCTGCGCGAGGAGTACCCGCTCAGCTACGACGCCCCCCTCGGCGCCTGGCTGCTCAGCCGGCACGCCGATGTGGCCACCGCCCTCACCGACCCGCGGTTCACCGGCTTCCCGCACGACGGGGCGCCCCGCGGCGGACCCGCGCCGCGCGGGCTCTGCCACGGCAGTCGGCTCTGCCTGCCCCGGCCGCAGGACATCGCGCGGGCGGCAGCGACCGCGCCCCGTCACCTCACCGAGCGCGTCGAGCGGACCGCCTACGTCCTCGCCCGCCGCATAGCCGGGCGGCAACAGGCGGACCTCGTCCAGGAGTTCTGCCGCTGGTTGCCCGTCGGCGCCGGTGCGTACCCGGATCCGGGCGGGCTGCCCCATAGCGCCGCCACCGCCCCCTGCGCCCGGCAGACCGGCCTCCGCGCAACCGCGCTCGCCTCGTTCCTCGCCAATCTGCTGGACGCCCCCGACCTCCTGGCCGCCCTGCGCGTCGAACCCGCTCTCGCCCACCGCGCCTGGACCGAATCGCTGCGTCGCGACCCTCCCGTGCAGGTCGTGCTGCGCCGCACCGTCGCCGAGGTCCGGGTCAGCGGCGGCACCCTCCCCGCCGGTGCGCCCGTCGCCTGCCTGATCGGCGCGGCGGGCCGCGATCCGGAGCGGTACGCCTCACCCGACCTCTTCGACCCCTTCCGCCGCGACCAGGGCACGTCCACCGCAGGACCGGAGTCCTGCCCGGCCGTTCCGCTCGGCCGACTGGAGGCCGAGCAGGGGCTGGGCGCCCTGCTCGACGCCATGCCCCGGCTGCGCTGGGCGGACGGGTTCCGACCGGCCGGCACCGGCCTGATCACCCGCGGTCCGCGGACCCTTCTCGTCCGACCCGGCTGAGCAGTGCCGCCGGCCGCTCGGCGAACAGCTCGGCCACCGCGACGGCACCCCCGGAGAACTCCCGGCCCGGCGTGAGCAGATCGGTCCACGTACCGTCGTCCGGCAGCGTCAGCTCCGTCCCGCGCCAGCCGCCCGCCCCGGCCAGCCGCAGCGACAGCCGGGTCACCGCCGTGACCACCTCGCCCGAGCGGCAGAAGGCGAGACAGTGCGCGGCCGCCGGCCCCTGCGCGGTCAGCGGGGTGTACGTCCCCGATGCGCCGAAGAGCTCCGGCCGCTCGCGCCGCAGCCGGAGCGCCGCCACCGTGAGCGCGGCCTTCTCACCGACGGGCCCGTCCTCGGGCGGCCGCCGGAACGGCTGCCGGTTGTCCGGATCGACCAGCGCGGCGTACTCCTGCTCCGTCCCCTGGTACAGGTCCGGCACCCCCGGCATCGTCAGCTGCACCAGCGCCGCGCCGGCGATGTTGGCCTGCGCGAACGGTTCGAGCGCGGCCGCGAACCGCTCCAGCACCGCCCGCGCCGGTCCGGTTCCGGCGGCCGGCCCCGCCGCGACGAAATCCGTCACCGCCCGCTCGTACACCGGATCGGGCTCGGTCCAGCTGGTGAACAGGCCCGCCTCCCGAACCGCCTTCAGCAGTGCGGATGCGAGCCGCCCCGCCCTCTCCGCGGCCGGCAGCCCCGCGCAGCCGAACGCCGTCTGCCAGGCCTGCCAGGCCAGCTGTGGATCGGGTGCGGCTGCCGTCGGGGCGACCTGCCCCAGCTCCGCCAGCAGCTCCGACCACTGCTCCGGGCACTCCGACAGCACCGCGATCCGGGCCCGCACATCCGCACTGCGCTTGGTGTCATGGGTCGTCAGCGCCGTGCCGGTGGCGGGCCAGTCGCGCGCCAGCCGGGCACAGAACGCATGGAACTCCTCCGGGGCCACCGCCGGGGACCCGGGATCACCGCCCACCTCGGTCGCCGAGATCAGCGGTGCGTACCGGTAGAACGCCGTGTCCTCGACCGACTTGGCCCGCAGCGCGGAGGCGGTCTGTGCGAACCGGGCACAGAACGCCGCCCGGTCCGGCCCGTCACCGAGCCGCCCGAGCGCCAGCTCACGCACCACATCGACGGCCGTCGCCTCCTGTGGCACGGAGAACACCGCCCTCGCCTCCCGTACGGCCATGTCCGGCAGCGTCGCCTCCGCCGCCGCCGTGCAGGGCCCGCCCGCCGTGACGTACGGACGGTAGACCGGAACCCGGACGAGCAGTTCGCGCACGGCGGTGCGCAGCGCCCAGGGGGCGTGGTCGCGCAGCGCGGGGTCCTCGGCGCAGATGCGTACGGCGAGCCTGGTCAGGTGTTCGGTCTCGGCGGCCAGTTCATGCGTCACCACCCGGTACGCGGCCCGGCGGACCGTCGCCGCCCAGTAGCCACCGCGGTCCCCGGCCGGACTCGCGAACTCCCGGTACCTGCCGAGCAGCTCGGCGGCGCCCACCGGGTCGGTGAACAGCCCGCCGACCCGGTGCAGCGCGTCGTACCCGGTCGTCCCGGCGACGGCCCAGCCCGCCGGCAGCGGCTCGTTGCCGGTGAGGATCTTCTCCACGACCGTCCACCGCCCGCCGGTCGCCTCGCCGAGCCGCTCCAGATAGGAGGCAGGGTCGGCGAGTCCGTCCGGATGGTCGATGCGCAGCCCGTCGACCACACCGTCCCGGATCAGTTCGAGGATCTTGTCGTGGGTGGCGGCGAAGACCTCGGGGTCCTCGACCCGCACCCCGATGAGGTCGGAGATGGTGAAGAACCGCCGGTAGTTCAGCTCGGTACGGGCCAGCCGCCACCAGCCGAGCCGGTAGTGCTGGGCATCCAGCAGCTTCGTCAGCGGCAGACCGGCGGTGCCGGCCCGGAGCGGGAACTCCTGCTCGCCGTAGCGCAGCACCTCCCCGTCGACCCGGAACCGGTCCCTCTCGTCGCCGATCCGGCCGCCGAGCACCGGCAGCAGGACCCTGCCGCCGCCCGCCGCCCAGTCGATGTCGAACCAGCGGGCGTACGGGGACCCGGGGCCCTCGCGCAGGACCTCCCACAGCGCGCGGTTGTGCCGGGGGACAGCGGCCATATGGTTCGGCACGATGTCCAGCACCAGCCCGAGCCCGTGCTCCCGCGCCGTGCGCGCCAGCTGCCGCAGCCCCTCCTCACCGCCGAGCTCGGCCCGGACGCGGCTGTGGTCGACGACGTCATAACCGTGTGTGGATCCGGGCACGGCTTCGAGAACCGGGGACAGATGCAGATGGGAGACGCCGAGCGCGGCGAGGTACGGCACCGCGTGCCCGGCGGCCGAGAACGGGAAGTCGGGCTGGAGCTGAAGCCGGTACGTGGCGGTGGGCGTCATACGAACGTACGTACCCAGCCTGACGCCGACTGTGACACTGCACCCGCCCTATCCATCCGGACGAGCGGTCACCACAGACGGCCGGGCACTCCTGCCAATGCTGCCCCTAGGCCGGGCGCTGCAGCACCGCCATGCTCCGCCCCACCAACGTCACCCGCTCACCCGCCGCCACCTTCGGCCCCGCCCCCGGCCGTACCCCGTCCGGGCTGGCCGTGTCGACCACGATCGACCACTGCCGCCCATGGTTCACCGGAACGGCGAACTCCAGCGTGTCGGCGCTCGCGTTGAACATCAGCAGGAACGAGTCGTCGGAGATCCGCTCACCGCGCGGCCCCGGCTCGGAGATCGCGTGTCCGTTCAGAAAGACCGTCAGCGCCTTGGCGTGCGCCGCCTGCCAGTCCCGCTGTGTCATCTCACTGCCCTCGGGCGTGAACCAGGCGATGTCGGACAGCTCGTCGTGCGTGCCCTCCACCGGCCGCCCGTGGAAGAACCGGCGGCGCCGGAAGACCGGGTGGTCGCGACGGAGCCAGACCATCGCCCGGGTGAACTCCAGGAGACTGCTGGCGGAGACGGAGCCCGCCCCGCCGTCGTCCTCGGTCCCGTCCCCCTCCTCGTCCTGGGCACCGGCCTTGCGCGCCTCCGGCCAGTGCACCCACGACAGCTCGCTGTCCTGGCAGTACGCGTTGTTGTTGCCGCACTGGGTGCGGGCGAACTCGTCGCCGTGACTCAGCATCGGCACCCCCTGCGACACCATCAGTGTGGCGACGAAGTTCCGCATCTGCCGCTCGCGCAGCTCCAGCACCTCCGGCTGGTCCGTCTCGCCCTCCACACCGCAGTTCCACGACCGGTTGTGGCTCTCGCCGTCCCGGTTGCCCTCGCCGTTCGCGTCGTTGTGCTTGTCGTTGTACGAGACCAGGTCGTGCAGCGTGAACCCGTCGTGGCAGGTGGTGAAGTTGATCGAGGCGAGCGGCCGCCGGCCGTCGTCCTGGTAGAGGTCCGAGGAGCCGGTCAGCCGCCCCGCGAATTCGGCGAGGGTCCGCGGCTCGCCGCGCCACAGGTCGCGCACGGTGTCCCGGTACTTGCCGTTCCACTCGGTCCACAACGGCGGGAAGTTCCCCACCTGGTAGCCGCCCTCGCCCACATCCCACGGCTCGGCGATCAGCTTCACCTGGCTGACCACCGGGTCCTGCTGCACCAGGTCGAAGAACGACGACAGCCGGTCCACCTCGTGGAACTGCCGGGCCAACGTGGCCGCCAGATCGAAGCGGAAACCGTCCACATGCATCTCGGTCACCCAGTACCGCAGCGAGTCCATGATCAGCTGGAGCACGTGCGGCGACCGCATCAGCAGCGAGTTGCCGGTGCCTGTGGTGTCCATGTAGTACCGCTGGTCGTCCGCGAGCCGGTAGTACGAGGCGTTGTCCAGTCCCCGGAACGAGAGTGTCGGCCCCAGATGGTTGCCCTCCGCCGTGTGGTTGTAGACGACGTCGAGGATGACCTCGATGCCCGCCTGATGCAGCGCCCGTACCGCCTGCTTGAACTCGCTCACCTGTTCACCGCGGTCGCCGCGGGAGGCGTACGCGTTGTGCGGGGCGAAGAAGCCGATGGTGTTGTAGCCCCAGTAGTTGGCGAGCCCCGCGTCCGCCAGCCGGTGGTCCTGGACGAACTGGTGCACCGGCATCAGCTCGATCGCAGTGACACCGAGCTCCGTCAGATGTGCGATGACCTCCGGGTGGGCCAGCGCCGCATAGGTGCCGCGCAGCTCCTTCGGCAGCCCCGGATGGAGCATCGTCAGGCCCTTCACATGGGCCTCGTAGATCACCGTGCGGTGGTAGTCCGTACGGGGTCGCCGGTCGTCGCCCCAGTCGAAGTACGGGTTGACCACCACCGACGTCATGGTGTGCGGCGCCGAGTCGAGATCGTTGCGCGCGTCGGGGCGGCCGAACGGATAGCCGTACACCGCCTCACCCCACCGGATCTGTCCGGAGACCGCCCGCGCGTACGGATCGAGCAGCAGCTTCGCCGAGTTGCAGCGGGCTCCGCGCTGCGGCTCGTACGGCCCGTGCACCCGGAACCCGTACCGCTGACCGGGCATCACCCCGGGCAGATAGGCATGGCGGACGAAGGCATCGGTCTCTCTCAGCTCCACCGCCGTCTCGGAACCGTCGTCGTGCAGCAGGCACAACTCGATTCTGTTGGCGGCCTCCGAGAAGACCGCGAAGTTGGTGCCGACGCCGTCGTACGTGGCACCGAGGGGATACGCCTGTCCCGGCCAGACCTGCATAGATATGACTCTTCCACTTCTGATCCGGGTGCTGGGGGCACTTGGGACCGACCCGGCCAGATCCTCCCCGAAAGAGTGCCCCGCGCCTAGGACGTCGCCCGGTCCTGTCAACATCGGTCCTCTCCATGTCGCCCGGAACCGGAATCCGAGAACCTGACCGGGGCACACGTCCGGTATGCGGCACCTGACAGGGTGCCCAACCGCTATGAATCCGCTCACTCCGGCTGATCTCGGCGCCGGGAACGGGCTTTACGCATGGGAGAGTTGAGAAAGGAGCCTGTGCATCCGGCTGCACCGGCTCCCGCTCCCGGAGTACCCTTCCTTGATCATTGGTGGGGGAGCGGAAGGCGGTGCGCGGGTGAGCTCGGGAGGGTTCGAGCTGCCCCCAGGTGACCCAGGTCACGAGGGGGAATCCGTCGACGCCCGGCCAGGGGCGGTATCGCTCGCGCAGCCCATGGAGATCGGCGCCGAACTGGACTGGGGCGCGGACGCGTGGAGCGAGGTCCGGACCCGGGCCCAGCGCGCCGGGCGGGCCTACATCTGGCTGAATCTCGTGGAACAGCGGCTGCGCGCCGTGGTCGCCGCGGTGCTGCGGCCCATCTACGAGCCGGTGCACGGCGACGAATGGGTGGTCGCCGCCGCGGGGCCCGCCGGGCAGGAATGGGTGCAGCGCGCCGTCGCGGTGCGCGAGGTCTCCCGCCGCAAGGGCTATCTGCTCGACCCGGCCGACGACAATGTGCTCAGCTTCCTCACGCTCCCGCAGCTGCGGGAGCTGATGATCCAGCACTGGCCGTGCTTCGAGCCGTACTTCGACGACCGACGCGAGGTCGAGCTGGCGCTCGACGAGCTGGAGGTCGCCCGCAATGTGGTCTCCCGCAACCGCGCACTGAACGAAGCGGTCCTCGCCCAGGCCGAGCGGGCCTCGGCGCGGCTCCTGGAGATCCTCGGGAGCGGCGCCGCGGTCCCGTCCGCCGACCGGCTCCCGGTCGACGCCGTCGAGGAACTGGTCGGCGACCGATACGCGGATGTGGTCTCCGTCCACTCGGACCGGGTCCGGCTGCAGCGCCAGCTCCCCGCCGAGGACCTCTTCGGCGGCTCGCGCCGCCTCGACGCAATCGGCATAGGCCTCAATCTGCTGGTGCAGAACTTCTCGGGCCGCAGGCTCGTCCGGCTGGCCGAATCGGGCTGCCGGATCCGGCTGCTCTTCATCAACCCGGCGAGCAGCGCGGTCAAGCGCCGCGAGCGCGAACTGGGCCTCAAGAAGGGCGAGCTGAGCCGGTCCGTGGAGATGAACATCCTCCATATGCGGCGGGTCCGCTCCAAGCTCCGCGATCCGGGCGCCTTCGAGATCCATGTCTTCGACGAGACGCCGCGCTTCACGGCCTATCTGGTGGACGGCGACGGGGCGGACGCGGTGGGCGTCGTCCAGCCGTATCTGCGGCGCGCACGCGGCATGGAGGCGCCGGTGCTGGTGCTGCGGGGCGGAGGCCGGGCGGTGGTCCGGGCGGGGCAGGACAACGAGCACGGGCTGTTCGAGACGTACCGCGAGGAGTTCGAGTCCGTGTGGACGGACTCCCGCCCCGTCTCCTGAGCCAACCGCCCGAGACCGTTGTCAGTGGCGCATGGCAGGGTGGTCATCACCTGGGGGAGAGCACCACGAAGGAGGTACGGGATGAGCTGGCACCGGGAGGCGCTGGTCGGCTTCGACCTGGAGACGACGGGCACGGACCCGCTGGAGGCCCGGATCGTGACGGCTGCGGTCGTCGGCGTCGACGGCAGGGACGGGGAGCCGGTGCGGCAGCGCACCTGGCTGGCGGATCCGGGGATCCGGATCCCCGCACAGGCCTCGGCGATCCACGGCATCAGCAGTGAGCGAGCATCGGCGGAGGGCCGGCCGGCGCGCGAGGTGGCGGACGAGATCGCCGAGACGCTCGCGGGCTACTGGCGCCAGGGGGTGCCGGTCGTCGCGTACAACGCGGCCTTTTATCCACGCACCCAAGTCGCGTCTCAGGTGTCGCATGGCGAAGCACGGCGCCGGCTGGCGGCCCATGCCGGAATTCGGGCCACGTGATGAGCTGGATCAGCGGGCCGTTGGTGGCCTTCGACTTGGAGACCACGGGCACCGACGTCGAGACCGACCGCATCGTGACGGCGGCGGTCGTGCGCCTGGATTCGGCCGGTGCCGTCTCGGCTGAACGGACCTGGCTGCTGAATCCCGGGGTGGCCATACCCGAGCAGGCGTCGGCGATCCATGGCATCTCGACGGAACATGCCCGCGAGCACGGGGTACCGGCTGCTTCCGCTATCGAGGAGATCACGCGGGCCGTCGCCGATGGGCTGCGTCTTGGGACGCCTCTGGTGGTGATGAACGCACGCTACGACCTGTCACTGCT
The DNA here is from genome assembly GCF_040608395.1 of Streptomyces sp. NPDC005181. Lineage (NCBI taxonomy): Bacteria > Bacillati > Actinomycetota > Actinomycetes > Kitasatosporales > Streptomycetaceae > Streptomyces > Streptomyces sp. NPDC005181. Next base: position 108,381 of record NZ_JBEXID010000010.1, on the reverse strand, counting down.
GGACCGCGAGTGTCGGCGGTACGAGGTCGAGTCGATCAGCGAGCGGCTGGGCAGCGTACCTTCGCCCGTCATCGATCCATTGGTGATCGACAAGCATGTCGACAAGTACCGGAAGGGTAAGCGGGCCCTCCACGCGCTGTGTGCTCACTACGGGGTGTCGCTCGATGACGCGCACGATGCGAGAGCGGACGCCGTGGCTGCCGCCCGGGTAGTGCGTCGTATGGGTGAGAAGCATCAGCCCGTCGGGGTGATGCCATTGGCGGATCTGCAGGACCTTCAGGTGCGTGCGGCGGCCGAACAGTCGGTCTCTTTGCAGGCCTATCTGCGGCGTACCGCGGATCCGACGGCAGTCGTCGAGCCGGCCTGGCCGCTCATCCCCCGGAGGCGATGACTGCGCTGGTCAGCGTTCTCCGGGCATGAGAGCCAGCAGGTGGGAGAGGGCGATCCGACGCCGTGGAAGGTCGACGTCCACAATCTTCACGGTGAGGGTGTCTCCGACCTGGACCACGTCCTCGAGTCGGTCCACGTGTCCTTCGGTCAGCTCGGTGAGGTGCACCAGGCCTTCGAGGCCGTCCTCTCTGTCTTCGATACGGACGAAGGCGCCGAACGGTACGAGTTTGGTCACGACGCCATTCGTGATCTGGCCGACCTGCTGTATGAACTGCGGCATCGGGTCCTCTTGCAATGCCTTCAGGGACAGCGACACGCGCTCCCTCACGAGGTCGACGTCGAGGATCTCGGCCGAGATCCTTTGGCCGACACTCACGACGTCGGAGGGGTGATTGAAACGGCGCCAGGACAGCTCCGGAATGTTGATCATCGTGGTAAAGCCGCCGATGTCCACAAAGGTCACACCGAAGCTGGCGATCTCCGTGACCGTGCCAGTGCAGATTTGCCCACGGTGGAGAGTCTTAAGGAAGGCCCAGTTCCGGTCGCTCGGCGTCGGCTCGGTCCTCCACCGCGCGCGCAGGACGCCGTCGCTGTCGGGCAGGACCGCGGTGAACAGCGGGTGGCGTTCGTCGAGGGTCAAGGACAGGGCGGTAGCGGCACGGGCACCTGCCACCAGGGCGGCCAGTTCCGGGTACTCGGACTCGTCGGCGATCGTGCTGGTGATCAGCCCGTTCTCGTCCTCCCAGACGACTTCTACCGAGCCGTCGTCGGGCAGTGTGGCGAGAACCGCATCGACGTCGGTGGACAGATCCGGCCAGACGGTCAACTGGGCACGGGGCGTGAGCCGGGCTCGTACCGCATCGAGGGTGTCTTCGGTGAGGCGGTGCCAGCGGGAGGCGTTGTAGAGGTATCCCTCCTCCAATATCGCTGCCTGCCGCACGGCGATGGACCAGCGCAGACGGGCCCAGAAGTCCTCGTCGGCGGCCCGCTGTACGCCGGGTTCTTCGGAGTCCGCATCGTAGGGCGAGGTCTCCAACCGTTCCGGGAAGAGCCCGAGCGCCCGGGTGCGAGAAAGGGCTCCCTCGCAGGGCTTGTAGCTGCTGACGTAGACGTACTGGTCCCATCCGACGCGCAAGGTGAACACGTCCTCCACCTCCAGGCAGCACCGGGCGCCGTTGTCGCGGAGCATGACCCGGACCAGCTCCAGACCGACGGAGAGGGGCACTTCCGCACCATCGTGGAACCCGCTGAGGCCGGGTGGGAAGAGCCCGACAAGGCCATGGCCGTCGGTCTCCGGCTCCAGGCCGAAGTGGGCAAGGCCGGCGACCCCCGGCTCGCGAATGGCCAGGCGATCGATGCCGGTGTCCTCGGCGAAGGCGGCAATCGCCTGCAGGTAGGCCGCCTCGACCGGTCCGTGGTCGCTGATCGTGTCCTCGGCGCCTATGTAGCTGCCGTGTCCGTCGCGGTCGGCAGGGTCGTACTTGGTGATCCTGTAGACGAAAGGCGGCACATTGCTCCCCGGGGTCGTTGGCGATGCTCGCTCAGCGGTCGATCTCGTGATCGGGAGCGTAGGGCGGGACGGGCCATCACAACACCGCCGATCTGCCTCGCCACCTTCGAGGATGGCCATCGAGATCACCTTCTGCAAGCGGGATACCGTGCCCATCAGGCCGAATAGATCAGCGGCGATTAATGCGCGCGACGCGATCGCTTCCGTCGGCCGCCCTGGAGAGACGCTGATTCTCCAGCGTGAGGAGCTGAACCTGCTGTGCGAGGACGTTGATCGAGGAGCGTAGCTCCCGCACCTCGCGCGCATGCTCTTGGCGGAGCCGGCGCTCGGCTGTCTTGAGGGCCTGGACCTCCTGCCGGAGGGAGGCTGAGGCTACGGCCGCATCCTCTCGATTGGATACGAGGTTTCGGAACTCTGCCAGAACATGCGGGTGCCGGTAGGCGCTCGCTCTGCTGACACCGGCCTCGACGGCGAGAGAGGCGACGGTCAGGGAACCGTCACTACGGGTGGGCTCTCCGAGGAGCAGGCGTTCGCAGGCCGCTCGGAGGGCTGTTTCGGTCGGGTCAGTGGTTGGCACGGTCGATACCCTCGATCACTTTGGTGATGTCCCTGAGGTGGCCTCGCAGAGCCGTTCGCTGGAGATCGGAGAGTCCCACGAAGGCCAGTGCGCGCTCGGTGTCTCCGCGTACCGCTTCCCACCCACTGCGATGCCGGGTCGTGGTGGTCGAGTTCCCACAGCGATCGGGACGGCAGCTGTTGAGCAGCGGTCGGTCCTCGCCGCTCGCCGTGCGGCACAGGGCAGTCTCGGGCTGGTAGTAGCAGTCGTTGAGCGTTCCAATGTGCAGTGTGCGCGCGGAAGCTTTGAGCATGGCGTGCAGGCGCCGCTCATCGACCACCCTGCCTGGGAAGTCCTGGAGCTCTTGCTGTACTCGCGCGAACTCGTTGTCGGTCCGTGGTCCGCCTGGGGAGGTCGAGCGTATGCCTGCCTTGAAATCCTCATAACGCTCCACGACGTCCGCCAAGCGGACCAGCGCCTCCTCAGCAGCCACTTCCGCGCGGAATCCAGAGGAGGAAGTACCTAATGGTGGAGTCGGGTATTGGAACTGTCCGAATGCCTCAGCCACTGCGGACCCAAGCGGTGAAATCATCTGCGAGTCCGGTGGGGTTGGCGCTCTCGGTCCGGCGGGCGATGCCTTCGTAGTACTCCAGTTCGTGGACGAGCACCGGCACGGGTCGACCGACATGTCGTTCGATGAAGCCGGTCGCGTGGAGGCTTCGGGCGAGCTGGCAGCATGCTTGGTTGAACCGGCCCTCGATTTGCGCGGCGAGCGCCCCGACCGAGCTCACCCAGTCGGCTCCGTCGACAGGCTCCTCGTACCAAAGTCCGAGCTGCCTGATCCACTCTTCGCGTGCGGCAGCGCCGGCGGGATCGCTGTTTCGGTCGCCGACCACAGTGAGTTCGTTCTGGAGCCAGAAGGCGTAGTTCCAGCGGGCTTCCGCCGGATCGCTGGCGTTGTGAAGAGTGCGGTCGACTTGAGTTTCCGTGTTGTAGCCGACGGTCAGGACGGGCCGGCGCGAATCGCCGCCCTCGTTGTCGATGAAGAAGGAGAGTGCATAGACGTCGGGTGCCTCAGCAGCGGGGATGGCGGCGATGGCCTCCGCTGTCAGACGTTCCAGGTGATCGGTGAACGTCATGAGAAGTCAAGTTCCTTTTCAGAAAGCATGGTTGGGCCTGGTCACTGAGCCTTTTTCAAGCTCACGCTGACGCCACAAGGTGAAGAGCGAGGACGGCTCGGACGAGGTCGGTGATGCGGTTGGTGCTGCACCGGATCTTGCGCAGGAGGCGCCAGTTCTTCAGGGCGGCCATGGCCTGTTCGCCGACGCACCGGATCTGGGCGTGGGTGGTGTTGTGACGCCGTTGCCACCGCTTGAGTTTCCGGCCCCGGATCGGAACCCGGATGTGTCGACCGGCACCCTGGTATGCGCGGTCGGCCCAGCACTCCAACCCGGCCTCGTCCAGGGCCTCGACGAGGCCGTGCGCACGTGTGGCGGTCAGGTCATGGGTGGCCCCGGGCAGGGCCGGCGAGACCCAGATGATCCGCCCGAAGGGGTCGGTCAGCACCTGGACGTTCATGCCGTGACGCTTGTGTTTCCCGGAGTAGTACGGCCGATCGGCGGCGATGCGGTCCATGGGGAGCAGGGTGCCGTCCAGGATCACAAATGCCTTCCGCCGTGCGGTATTCATCGCCTGTTCCAGCGTGGGAGCGAGGGCGGAGAGCACCTCGACGGCCTCACGTATGTACCGGTAGACCGTCGCGACGCCGATACCGAAGCCCGCGGCGAGCTGCGTGTAGGTGTCACCGCGGCGCAGGTGAGCCAGGGCGAGCCGGGCCTGACAGCCGGCCGGCAGACGCCGCCAACGAGTGCCTATCTCACGGCGCCGCACGACGAGTTGCCTGGTCAGGTAGCGCAAGGTGCGGTTGGACAGATCGATAGACGACGGGTAGACAAGCACGCGGAGCTCCTGGTGGACACAGTGATCTTGGTCGAGAACCCGTCTACCAGGGGCTTCGCTGCACTTTCAACTCAACTGCCAAGCTCACGCGGCAGGTTACGAACCGCTCATCGGTGTGTGGATCGGTAACGCCATGGCGCGCCCGGGCCTACCGAGGAGTGGTGAAGCGGGCCCGCGACAGGTCGCGGAGCAACGCGATCTCGGCCATGTGGTGGATGAATTCGAGGTTGGCCCCCCACAGCACGGAAATGAACGGTTCCTCGGGGTCGGAGCCGTACGGGTACTGCGAGAGGCCGACCGTGTCGAGCTGGTCCTCGGTGAGGGCGCCGACGTCGGCGCGCCAGCGGTCGATCACCGGCCAGAAGCGCTCCAGGGTCAAGGCCGCCGAGGGGGAGAAGTCGATCATCTGCTTCGGGTCCTGCCGCCGTTCGCCGAAGGTCCACTCCCAGTTGCCCGCGAACTCGTAGTGCAGGTGGCCCAGCCGCCATGCGATGGTCGTGACCGGCGTCTCGTCCGGCTCCGGCTCGCCGGTGTGGGCCAAGATCTGCTCGACCCGCTCGACGGTCACGCTCCAGTCCTCGGCGATCTTCTCCACCGACATGCCGCCGGCCGCCTGCCGGGCGACCTCCGCGTACTCGCTCGCCGGGATGTCCGCGGCGCCCAGGTCCAGCAACCACTCGCCTGGCCCGAACGCCCGCGGCGTCGTCGCCTCGGCGCGCCGCCGGAGCGACCAGCAGCCGGGCACCGGCTCCCACAGATACTCCTCGTCGCCGAGCCCCGCCAGCCGCACCCCAGCCATCTCCCTGGCCTTGTCGAACTGGTCGAGCAGCAGGCCCAGCCGGTCGGTCCGTACGCCCTCGATCTCCATGAACGGCTCCCCTTCGCGGTCGTGTGTCGTACCTCACTGCGCTCCGGCAGAGGTTAACGACCCACCTCACGGGGCGCGACCGATTTCCTTGCCCACGAAGCGGTGCAGCACCTCCCGCATCACCGCACTCGTCCAGGCCGTCCTCAACCTCCACGTGACCTGCTCAAGCTGAGGTTGGAAAAGGCTCACTGCTGGAGGCGGAGCCGGACGATGATGAGGTACTCGCTGGGGACTTCGATGTATCCGGCGTCGACCAGGTAGTTGCCCGCTGGGAGGTCGATGCGCAGGTGTTCCTCCGTGGCGATCTCGGTGGATTCGTAGACGGAGTCGAAGAGGACGACCGGCTCCTTGATGGTCCAGGTGGGGCCCGCCTCCCACTCGACCCGTGGCAGAAGGTCGGCGACCAGGGCAGGGAGCTCGGCGTCATCTTCGTCTCCAGCGACTTCTCTGACCAGGACGTCGTACTGGGGAAGGAACGTGGTGCGGGCCGGCATGTCGCCCAGGACGAGTGCCTGCGCGGCTCCAACGTCGATGAGTCCCACGTAGCCGTCGACCGCGCAGGCGCGTCCGTAGTCACCTTCGTCGTCAGGGTAGGTGCGCGGGGCGCCGCCCCAGTGGTGGCAGACAGACTCGGGAATGAGGATCAAGGGGCCGCCGGCCGAGGTCACCCAGGTGTTGTCGCTGTTCATGCCAGTTCCTTGCTATCGAGACGTACTTCGATCTGACGCTGCTGACGGCGGAGTTGCGCAGGCACGGGCTGCCGTCGCTGAGCGACCGGCTCGACGGCGGCGGGATCGGCCCGGTCGTCGACCCGTACACGATCGACCGGGCGGTCGACCGCTACCGCAAGGGCAAGCGGACGCTTGAGGCGGTCTGCGTCGAGTACGGGGTGGTGCACGGCGGCGCCCATGACGCGGGCGCGGACGCGCTGGCCGCGGCACGCGTGGCGTACGCGATAGCCGAACGGCACGGCTCGGTGGCCGCACTGACGGCGGCCGCACTGCACGAGCGCCAGATCGCCTGGTACGCGGACTGGGCGTCCGACTTCCAGTCCTTCCTGCGCCGCAAGGGCACGCCGGACGCGGTGATCGACCCTCACTGGCCCGTGCGGGAACCTGCACAGCTCCCCACCTGAATCCCCGGGAGATTGAGGACGAAGCGGCCGCCGGACGACCCCGGCACCCACCACTAGAACGGATACCACCGCACCTCGGGGTCACCGTCACGCAAGGACGCAACCCTGCGCCGGAACTCCGCGAGCGCCTTCGGGTTGCCCGGCGCATGCTGCGAGACCCACGCACAGCTGGCCGTCTCCCGGGCTCCCCTCAGCACCGCGCAGCCGTCCCACTCCCGGACGTCCCAGCCGTACGCGGCGGTGAACGCGTCATACGCCTCCGCCGCCAGCCCGTACCGGTCGCGGGACAGCGCAAGGACCACCAGATCGTGCTCGCGCAGATCCGCGGAGAATGTCTCGAGGTCCACCAGCACTGGCCCGTCCGGACCGACATGGACGTTGCGCGGCAGTGCATCACCGTGGATCGGCCCCGGCGGCAGATGCGGCACCAATGCCGCCGCGGCTGCCGCGAACCCGTCCCGCCGCTCCCGCAGATACGCGGCGTCGGCCGGATCGATCGCGTCGCCCGCGATCCGCAGCCACCGCTCCACCCCGCCGAGCAGCTCCCGCCGCGGCAGTACGAGTCCGTCCGGGGCGGGCAGTGCGTGGACCAGGGTGAGCAGCGGCGCCAGATCCCGCGGTTCGGCGGGGCGCACCGCGTCGGGGAGCCGGTGCCAGACCGTCACCGGGTGTCCTTCGACGAGCCGCGCCTCCGGCTCCGCCGCCCGCACGACGGGGATTCCCGAAGCGGCGAGCCACTGTGCGACGGCCACCTCGCGCTCGGCCCGGCTCCGCAGTTCCGGGTTCCGTACGGCGTCCCGGCCGACCTTGACCACCAGGTCGTCGACAGCGAACACCGCGTTCTCGCCCAGCGCGATCAGCTCGGCCTCGCCGGACAGCCCGGCAGCGGTCAGCACCTCGCGCGCACGCATCTCGTTCATGGTCCGATTTTCGCATCCGTGCAGGCCACCTTGACGAACCGACGACCCGTCAGCACCATGGCGAGGGCCACCTGAGCGGCCAGAACCGGGTGAAAGCGATCCAATGACGCAAGGGGTCGAATTCATGACGTTGGCGAATGCAACGGTGCAGTCCGGACAGCATGGTCCGCCCGGCAGTCCGCGGTCCCGACAGGGCGGACAGGCTCCGCGGATCAACCGGAACGCCGGCACCTGGTGCTGCCCGCCCTGATCCCGATCCTGATCCTCAGCGTCGGCCCCCTACTCTACGGCGTCGCGCTGGCGTTCACCGATGCCCAGTCCGGCCGCACCCGGTCCACCCAGTGGGTCGGTGGGCTGAACTTCCAGGATCTGCTCCACGACACCCTGTTCTGGGACTCGTTCCGGATCGGCCTGGTCTGGGCGGTCGGCGTCACCGTCCCGCAGTTCCTGCTCGCGCTGGGCCTCGCCCTCCTGCTCAACCAGAACCTGCGGATGCGCTGGCTGGCGCGGGCCCTCGCCATCATCCCCTGGGCCATGCCCGAAGTCGTCGTCGGCATCATGTGGCGGCTCGTCTACAACCCGGACGCGGGCGTCCTCAACGAGACCATCCGCGATCTTGGGCTCGGTGACGGCCGGGACTGGCTGACCGGACTGGCCACCGGGCTGCCCGCCGTGATCGTCGTCGGTGTCTGGGCGGGCATGCCGCAGACCACCGTCGCACTCCTGGCCGGGCTCCAGAACACCCCGCACGAACTCCACGAAGCGGCCGCCCTGGACGGCGCGGGCGCCTGGCGCCGGTTCCGTACCGTCACCTGGCCGGCTCTCAGACCGGTCGCGCTCTCCATCACCGCTCTCAATTTCATCCCGAACTCCTTGCGTGGATACCCCGTGCTTTAGCTCGGGGAGGAAACGCATCCTTGGCCCGGAGCCGCGAAGCGGCGGAGTCCAGGTGCGTATCCGTTCTGACCTCACGAACAGATCTGATAGTTTGTGAGATGTGAAGACCGAGCTGGTGAAGCGGGCGTTCAAGTACCGCTTCCACCCGACGAACGAGCAGGCAGCGGAGCTGTCGCGCACGTTCGGGTGTGTGCGCAAGGTCTACAACCTGGCGTTGGAAGCCCGCACGGTGGCGTGGTTCCAGCGTCAGGAACGGGTGAACTACAACACCACGTCGGCGATGCTGACGCAGTGGAAGAAGACCGAGGAGCTGGCCTTTCTCTGCGAGGTGTCGTCGGTGCCGTTGCAGCAGACGCTGCGGCATCTGCAAGGGGCGTTCTCGAACTTCTTCGAGGGCCGGGCGAAGTACCCCCGGTTCAAGTCGAAGAAGAGGAACCGCCGCTGTGCGGAGTACACCAAGTCGGCGTTCACCTACCGAGACGGTGCGCTGACGCTCGCGAAGATGAAGAGTCCACTCGCGATCGTGTGGTCCCGGCCTCTCCCCGAGGGTGCGGAGCCGTCCATGGTGACCGTGTCCCAGGACAGTGCGGGCCGCTGGTTCGTGTCCATGCTGTGCGAAGATGCATCCGTCAGACCCCTTCCGGCCCTGGACACCGCTGTGGGCATCGACGCGGGGATCACCACTTTGGTGACGCTGTCCACCGGCGAGAAGATCACCAACCCCCGGCACGAACGCCGGGACCGCACGCGCCTGGCCAAGGCCCAGCGGGTCCTGGCGAAGAAGGAGAAGGGCTCCCGCAACCGGGACAAGGCCCGCATCAAGGTCGCCAAGGTGCACGCCCGGATCGCCGACCGGCGCCGGGACTTCCTGCACCAGCTCACCACTCGGCTCGTTCGTGAGAACCAAACGATCGTGATCGAGGACCTGACCGTCCGCAACATGGTCAAGAACAAGAGTCTGGCCCGCGCCATCTCGGACGCGGCCTGGACGGACATGCGGTCCATGCTGGAGTACAAGTGCACGTGGTACGGCAGAAACCTGGTCGCCATCGACCGCTGGTTCCCCTCCACCAAACTGTGCTCCGCATGCGGCACCGTCCAGGACAAGCTGCCGCTGAACGTCCGCGAGTGGACGTGCGGCTGCGGTGCGACGCATGACCGCGACGTGAACGCGGCATGCAACATTCTGGCCGCCGGACTGGCGGTTACAGCCTGTGGAGCGGGTGTAAGACCTCAACGGGAGTCCTCCCGGACGGGGCAACCTGCCGCGAAGCAGGAACCCCTCACTGCGAAGTGAGGAATCCCCCTCGTTCACGAGGGGGAGGATGTCAAGGCCATGCACAAGCGCACACCCCCCGGACCAAGCTGACCGCGGCGATCACCGCGATCACCGCGGTGGCCGCAGTAGCCGGAGTCGCCCTGCTGGGCACGTCCTACGCCGGAGCCGCACCCGCTCCCGCTATGGGAACGGTCTACGGTGCGGACGCGGCGACCGCCGTCTCGGGCAGCTACATCGTGATGCTGGACCAGAAGGCCGACAAGGCGAAGCTCGCCAAGGAGTACGGCGGCAAGCTGAAGCGCACTTACAGCTCCGCCATCAACGGCTTCTCCGCCAGCGGCCTTTCGCAGACCGAGGCCAGGCAGCTCGCGGCCGACCCGGCCGTCTCCAAGGTCGTCCAGAACAAGAAGTTCCACATCGACGCCACCCAGGACAACCCGCCGTCCTGGGGTCTCGACCGGATCGACCAGACCGAGACCGCGGGCGACCATGCGTACACCTACCCGGACAGCGCGGGCGAAGGCGTCACGGCGTATGTCATCGACACCGGTGTCCGTGTCACGCACAAGGAGTTCGAGGGCCGGGCGAGCTCGGGCTACGACGCCGTGGACAACGACGACAGCGCGGATGACGGCAACGGCCACGGCACCCACGTGGCCGGCACCATAGCCGGTGCGACGTTCGGCGTCGCCAAGAAGGCGAAGATCGTCGCCGTCCGGGTCCTCGACGACTCCGGCTCGGGCACCACCGAGCAGGTCGTCGCCGGCATCGACTGGGTCACCGCGCACCACGAGGGCCCGTCCGTCGCCAACATGAGCCTCGGCGGCAGTGCCGACCCGGCTCTCGACGCAGCGGTCCAGAAGGCCATCTCCTCCGGAGTCACCTTCGCGGTGGCCGCAGGAAACGAGTCCGCCGACGCGAGCGAGGGCTCCCCGGCCCGCGTCCCGGAGGCCATCACGGTCGCCTCGTCCACGGTGGACGACGAGCAGTCGTCGTTCTCCAACTACGGCCCGGCCCTGGACATCTACGCCCCCGGTTCGGACATCACCTCGTCCTGGAACGACAGCGACGACGCGACGAACACCATCTCCGGTACGTCCATGGCTACTCCGCACGTCGTCGGTGCCGCCGCCGTCTACCTCGCCGGACACCCGGACGCCACCCCGGCGGAGGTCGCCACGGCCCTCACCGACGGCGCCACCCCCGACGCGATCTCCAACGCGACCGAGGGAACGCCGAACAAGCTGCTGAAGATCGTCGAGTAGCAGGCACCACCGAGACGGCGGCCGCCGCGCTCTCCCCCACGGGGCGCGGCGGCCGCACACCTCCGGCGGATCGTCCTATGGTGTGCCCATGACCACCAGGTACGCGGCGCTGCTGCGCGGGATCAATGTGAGCGGCCACAAGAAGGTCCCGATGGCCGAACTCCGCACGCTGCTCACGGAGCTGGGCCATGCGGACGTCCGTACGTACCTGCAGAGCGGCAACGCCGTCTTCAGCAGCGCGTCGGGCGACGAGGACGCGCTCACCGCGCAGCTGGAGCAGGCCATCGAGGAGCGCTTCGGGTTCGCCGTACCGTGTCTGATCCGGAACGGCCCCTATCTCGCATCGGTCGCCGACGCCTGCCCGTTCCCGGCTGCCGCCCTCGAGGGCAAGCAACTGCACGTCACCTACTTCGACCGGCCGGTGGACGCCACACGCTACGCCGCGATCGACGCCGACACTTTCCGCCCCGAGGAGTTCCGGCTCGGCGACCGTGCGCTCTACCTCTATGCCCCCGACGGACTGGGCCGTTCCAAGCTCGCCGAGGCGCTCCACCGCCCTTCCCTCACCAAGGGCCTCACCGCCACCACACGTAACTGGAACACCGTCGCCAAACTCGTGGAGATGACGCGTGACTGAGCCGCGGCCCGGCGTGGCCGCCGCAGTCGAGGGCGAGCTCAGACTCCTCGATCCGCTGGTGCGCTCCTCCGCCGATCTCCTCGTCCAGGTGCTGCACCCGGAGTTCCGCTAGATCGACACCGCCGGCCGTTTCTGGGACCGCGACGCGATCATCGCCTCGCTGACCGCGGACGAGGCCCCACGGCCCGGACAGCTCACCGCGTCACGGATGCGCGGTGTCCAGCTCGCCGACGAACTCGTCCATCTGACCTTCGACTCCGAGTCCAAGGGGCTCCGGGCCCACCGCAGTTCACTGTGGCGGCTGACCGGGCGCGGCTGGCTCCTCTACTTCCACCAGGCCACGCCGTTCATCGCCGAACCGCCCGACGGCTGACGTCGTCCGTTGGCGATCGACAGCCGTCAGCCGCGCATGACGCGCTGCGCCCGCGCCGTCCACCGGCCGTCCGTACGGGCGATCCGCACCGGATGCCCGAAGCAGTCGCTGACCTGATCCGTGGTCAGCACGTCGTCGGCCGGACCCGAGGCCACACACCGCCCCGCCCGAAGCAGCATCGCATGCGTGGTGGAAGCGGGAAGCTCCTCGAGATGGTGCGTGACCAGGACCGTCGCCGGCTCGGGGTGTTCCTGGCACAAGGTGTCCAGGGAGTCCAGCAACTGCTCACGGGCGGCGAGATCCAGACCTGTGGCCGGCTCGTCGAGAAGCAGCAGCCGCGGCTGCGGCATCAGGGCGCGGGCGATGAGCGTACGGCCCCGCTCGCCCTGCGAGAGCGACGGCCAGCGCGATCCGGTCTTGCCTTGCATGCCCAGCATCTTCAGCAGCCGGTCGGCCTGTTCCCGCTGCCCGGCGCTCGCGGACCAACGCGGCACCGGCTCGACCGAGTTGGTCAGACCCGTGAGCACCACGTCGCGCACCGACAGCGGGGAACGCAGCGGATGACGCGTGTTGACGTGTCCCAGCAGGGTCCGCAGCTCCCGCAGGTCGACCCGTCCGATCGTGCGCCCCAGGACCTCCACCGATCCGTGGGTGGGGTGGGTGACCGCGCCGAGCAGCCCGAGCAGCGTGCTCCTTCCGGCACCGTTGGCGCCGAGCAGGGCCCAGTGCGACCTCCTGACCGGGCCGGAAACCCGGCCGCTGTCGCTTTTCTTCAATACCCGCGCCAGCGGCCGCTCTAGCGTGCTGTGCATGAAGAACGAGCACGCTCACCTGACCGAATGTGCCGCCGAGGCGGCCCGTATCGCCCGCGCCGAACAGCTGGACGCTTCCGCCACGCCCTGCGGCGACTGGGACGTGCGCGGGCTGATCAACCACTGGGTGCTCTACACCTCGTACGGCCTGGAGCACCGTGCCCTGCGCAAGGATCTTCCCGACGAGCTCACCACCCGTGACTTCACTGCGGATGCCGACTGGGCGGAGAAGTACGCGGCGCAACTGGACCGCGCCGTCGCCGCCTGGTCGGACCCGGCGGTCTGGGAGGGGGAGATCGACCTCGGGGGTTCGACGTCCCCGGCGTCCGAGATCGCCGCCATGCTCATCGAGGAGACGGCCCTGCACGGCTGGGACGTGGCCCGGGCAACCGGGCAGGAGTTCCGGCTCTCCGACGCGGTGGCAGCCTTCGTCCTCGATGTCGTCGACGGCTCCGCGGCGCTCTACCGGCAGTACGACGGCTTCGCCGACGAGGTCCCGGTGTCCGATTCGGCGCCGGTGTTCGAACGGGCGCTGGCCCACAGCGGACGCGATCCGCACTGGACCGCCGCCTGAAAGTGGCCCAGTCGAACGAGTGGTGAATGGCCCAGAGTTATATGCCAATGCCTGGATAGGCTCGACGCATGACCACTCACCCCACCCCGGCCACGGGCAGGACCGTCGTCGACTTCTACTTCGACCCGGCCTGCCCGTTCGCCTGGATCACCTCACGCTGGATGCTGGAGGTGGAGCAGCAGCGCGACATCGAGCTCCGTTTCCATGTCATGAGCCTCTTCCTGCACAACGTCGGCAATGAACTCCCCGACTGGTACCGGGAACTGGTCGACAAGTCGATCGGCCCGGTGCGGGTCGCGGTCGCCGCGGCCGCGGGCCACGGCGACCGTGTGCTCCGCGAGCTCTACACCGCCCTGGGAACCCGTATCCACGTACAGAAGAACGCGGACTTCGACGAGGTGGTCGCCCAGGCGCTCGCCGAAGTGGGCCTGCCCGGCGGGCTTGCCGGGGCCGCGCACTCCACGGCGTACGACGAGGCGCTGCGCCGCAGCCACGACGCGGGCAAGGACCCGGAGGCCGACGCTTATGTCGGCACCCCCACCATCCATGTCGACGGCGGCGTCTGGTTCGGCCCGGTTCTCAACTCCGTCCCGCGCGGCGAGGAGGCGGCCAGGCTGTTCGACAGCCTTCGGGTGATGGCCGGCTACCCGGACTTCTTCGAGCTCAAGCGCACCCGCACGGGCAGTCTCGACTTCAGCTGACAGTCACCTGCTCTCGCGGGTACTTGCTGTTCCCGGTCAGGCGGTGAGCGCCGCCACGCGCGGCACGCAGGCCTCGTCGTAGCGTCGCAGCAGCAGCCGTGCCAACTCCGGCGAGGGGCCGAGCACGTCGGCCAGTACGTCCGCCCCCGCCCCCCGGGCACCCGCGGCGATACGGTCCGGGAGGCGGCCGGGCGCGATGACGTACGGTGCCACCGCCACCCGGCGCACGCCCTCGGCCCGCAGGGCCCGTACCGCGTCCTCGGTACGGGGGAACCCCGCGGGAGATGCAGCGGAGGCGAACGCAGGCCGCACGGAACACCAACCGGTGTGCCGCAGCTCCCGCGCGATTTCAGCGATCACTGCGATCGCCTCCGGGTCTGTGGAGCCCGCCGAGGCCAGGACGAGCCCGGTCGAGCTCTTGTCGCCGGGACGGACCCCGGCTTCGTACAGGCGCTGTTCCAGAGCGGAGTTCAGCAGCGGTGACGGGCCGAGCACTTCGGCCTGCCGGATGTGCATCTGCGGCAGTCCGGTCCGGGCCTTGCGCAGCACCGTCGGGATGTCGGACTTGGCGTGGAAGGCCCGGGTGAGGAGCAGGGGGAGCGTGATGACGTCCCTCGTTCCGTCCGCGGCCAGCCGCTGAAGGACCTGCGGCACCGACGGGGCGTTGAAGTCCAGGAAGCCGGTCTCCACCCGTAGCCCCGGCCGCAGCGACCGGACCCGCGTGGTGAGGGCGTGCACGGTCGCCGCGTGCCGCGGATCGCGGCTGCCGTGGGCGATGACAAGGAGAACGGGGGAAGCCATGACGTACTCAGTTCTTGACGAGGAGACCGCGGCTGCGCAGCACCCACCGCTCCAGCGGACTGAAGATGAGCAGGTCGATGGCGATGCCGACGATCAGGATCAGGAGGATCGCGAGGAACACCATGGACATGCTGCTGGTCTCGCGGCCCTGCTCCAGCAACTGCCCCAGACCCACGCCCAGATCGGGCGACGAGGCGATGATCTCGGCGGCCATCAGCGAGCGCCAGGAGAAGGCCCAGCCCTGCTTCAGCCCCGCCAGATAGCCCGGCAGCGAGGCGGGCAGCACAATGTGCCAGGTGCCGCGCAGCCCGGTGGCGCCCAGCGTCTGCCCGGCCCGCAGATGCAGCGGCGGGATCTGGTCGACACCGGAGACGAGACCGTTGGCGATCGACGGGACCGCGCCCAGCAGGATCACCGCGTACATCATCTTGTCGTCGAGCCCCAGCCAGAGGACCGCGGGCGGCACCCATGCCACCGACGGCAGCGACTGGAGACCCGAGAGCACCGGTCCGATCGCCGCGCGCACCACCTTCACGCGCGCCACCAGCAGCCCGAGCGGGGTGCCGATGACGAGCGCCAGCAGGAAGCCGAACAGACCGCGCGAGACGCTCGTCCAGATGTAGTCGAGCAGGGTGCCCTGTGCCCAGGCATTGCTCACCTCGTCCCAGACCTGGGACGGCGGCGGCAGCTTGTAGTCGTCGGTGACCTTCGCCCAGATCAGGATCTGCCAGACGACCAGGACGAGTGCAATGGCCACGACCGGCGGCAGGACCTTCTGCACCAGCACCTGGCGCACCGGGGTGCGGCTCACCCGCACCGCGTCGAGTGCGTCAAGACCCGCCTCGAGGCCGGCCAGGTCCTCGGCCGTGTCCTTGACGGCGTGCTCGGCCGTGGTGGTGTCAGTGCTGGCCATGTCGGCGGATCTCCCCACGCAGTTCTTCGGTGATCTCGACGGACAGCTCCGCCACCGCGGTGTCCTCGATGCGGCGCGGCTGGTCGATCTCGACCGTCCACTCGCGGGCGATCCGGCCCGGCCGCGACGACAGCAGGACGACCCGTTCGGCAAGCCGGACCGCCTCCCGCACGTTGTGCGTGACGAAGAGGACCGAGACGTTCGTCTCGCGCCAGATCCGGGTCAGCTCGTCGTGCAGCACATCCCGGGTGATGGCGTCGAGTGCGGCGAACGGCTCGTCCATCAGCAGCAGTTGACTGTCCTGGGCGAGCGCGCGGGCCATCGCCACCCGCTGACGCATACCGCCCGAGAGTTCGTGCACCCGCTTCCCGTACGCCCCGCCGAGCCGTACGAGTTCGAGCAGCCGCTCCGCTTCCGTGCGGCGGTCGGACTTGGGCACGCCACGCAGCCGCAGCGCGAGTTCGATGTTCTTGCCCGCGGTCAGCCACGGGAAGAGGGCGTGCTCCTGGAACATCAGGGCCGGCCGCCCGCCGGGGGTCTCGATGGACCCCGCGGTCGGGCGGTCGAGTCCGGCCACCAGGTTGAGCAGCGTCGATTTGCCGCACCCGGAAGCTCCCAGGAGGGTGACGAACTCGCCGGGAGCGACATCGAGCGTGATGTCGTCCAGGACGAGCTGCGGCCCCTCCGGTCCGCCGAAGGACTTCGAGACGTGCGCGATACGGGCGGCGTGCCCGGCCGACACACGGTCCTCGGCCTTGGTGAGAGTGGTCGTCGCCATGGTCGTCACCTCCTGGGAGATCCTGGAACGGTCGGGGGTTACTTGACGCCGAGACCGGCGTCGGCAACCTCGGGCTTGCCCGCGGCCTTGAGGATCTTGTTCAGCGGCTTCAGGTCGTAGATGCCCGTCAGGTCCGTCTGCTCCAGCAGACCGGCCTTCACCGCGTGCTTGGCCTCCGTGTCGAGCGTGGCGGCCAGTGGGTCATCGGTGAACTGGACGGACTTCCACGCCGGGTCGAGGACCTCGGGCGGCAGCGCCTTGCCGGACAGCTCCTTGAGCGCGGCGTTGGCGGAGGCCTTCGCCTTGTCCGGGTTGGCGTTGATCCACGCGTTGGTGTTGACCGAACCGCGCAGCACCGCTTCGACGACGTCCGGGTGATCGCTGAGGAACTTCTGCGACACGATGATGTTCGTGATCACGAACTTCTTGTCCGGCCACAGCGTCGACTCGTCGAGGAGCACCTTGGCGCCCTGCGCGACCAGCTTGGAGGCGGTCGGCTCGGGGACCCAGGCACCGTCGATGGAACCGGACTTGTAGGCGTCCGGCGTCACCTTGTTGTCCGTGCGGACCACGGAGACGTCGCCCTTGCCGCTCTGGGCGTCGACCTTCCAGCCCTTCTCGGAGATCCAGTTGAGGAAGGCCACGTCCTGGGTGTTGCCGAGCTGCGGGGTGGCGATCTTCTTGCCCTTGAGGTCGTCCAGGGTCTTGATCTTCTTCGGGTTGACGACCAGCTTCACACCGCCGGACGCCGAACCGCCGATGATCCGCAGGCTCTTGCCCTTGGACTTCGCGAAGCCGTTGATGGAGGGGGAGGGGCCGATGAAGCCGATGTCGATCGACCCCGCGTTGAGCGCCTCGATCTCGGACGGACCCGCGTTGAACGTCGACGGCTTGACCGTCGTGCCCCCGAGCTCCTTGGCGATCAGGCCTTCCTGGATGCCGACCAGGGCAGTGGCGTGCGTGAGGTTCGGGAAGTAGCCGATCTTCACGGTGTCCGCGGAGAGCTTCTTGCCGTCGGCGGAGACGTTCGCCTTCTGGGCGTCGTCGTCCTTCGCCTCGGAGCCGTAGCCGCAGGCGGTGAGCGCCACGGCGAGCAGCGGCAGAGCGGCGGCAGCGGCGAGGCTGCGGCGCAGGGTGATACGGGTGGTAGGCACGGGAGGCTTTCCTCTCGTTGGCCCGGTACTCACGTCCCTCGGCGATTACGGGGACGCGGCCGGGAAGTCGGCATGTCTTCGTCTGAACTGGCGGTACAGGCGGTGCGGTTGGTCCAAGCGGGCGCGCAGGCAGTGCGCGTACGTCATCGCGCACATCGCGCAACCCCGCCCTGGCCGCTGCCGAGGGTGCCGCTGCCGACGCGGCCGCCCTCCTTCGCGAACGTCGCGTAGATGTCGATACTCATCAGAAGTCCCATTCGGCGTCGTCGGCGGCGGCGTCGTCGGCCGTGGCCGCGGCGGCGAACGCCTCGCCCGCCATGCCGGCCGTGAGCGTGGTGCCGTCCGCCGGGTCGATCAGCAGGAACGAGCCGGTGCGGCGCGAGTCCGCGTAGGCGTCGAGCGCGAGCGGTTCGGCGGTACGGACGACGACCCGGCCGATGTCGTTGGCGACGAGCCGGCCGGGCGCCGGGTGCTGCGAGAGGTCGTCCAGCGTCAGCCGGGACGGGATGTCCTTGACGATCGCCTTGACCGTGCGGGTGGTGTGCTTGAGCAGCACGCGCTGGCCGACGGCGAGTGGCTGGTCCGCGACGTGGCAGACGGTCGCCTCGACGTCCTGGGTGACTGCCGGTGCGTCGTCGGCCGGTGCGATCAGGTCACCGCGCGAGACGTCGATGTCGTCGGCCAGCCGGATGGTCACCGACTGGGGCGCCCAGGCGATGTCCACGCTCTCGCCGAGCGCGTCGATCCCGGCGATCGTCGACGTACGGCCGGACGGAAGGACGGTGACGGCCTCGCCCACGCGGAACGCGCCGGCGGCGATCTGGCCCGCGTAGCCCCGGTAGTCGGGGTGCTCGGCGGTCTGCGGCCGGATCACGTACTGCACGGGGAAGCGTGCGTGGCAGGCGGTGAGGTCGTGGCTGACCGGCACCGTCTCCAGGTGCTCCAGCACCGTCGGGCCGCCGTACCAGTCCATGTGGGCGGACGGCTCAACGACGTTGTCACCGGCCAGCGCGGAGATCGGGATCGCGGTGATCTCCGGGACGCCCAGCGAGGCCGCGTACGCGGTGAACTCCTCGGCGATGGCGGCGAATACGGGCTCCAAGTAGTCGACCAGGTCCATCTTGTTGACCGCGAGGACGACGTGCGGCACCCGCAGCAGCGCGGCGACGGCGGCGTGCCGGCGGGTCTGCTCGACGACACCGTTGCGGGCGTCGACCAGGACGACGGCGAGCTCGGCCGTCGAGGCACCCGTCACCATGTTCCGGGTGTACTGCACATGCCCCGGGGTGTCGGCCAGGATGAACCGGCGACGCGGCGTGGCGAAGTAGCGGTAGGCGACATCGATCGTGATGCCCTGCTCGCGCTCGGCCCGCAGCCCGTCGGTCAGCAGCGCCAGGTCCGGCGCCTCCTGGCCCCGGTTGCGCGAGGCGTGCTCGACAGCCTCCAGCTGATCGGTGAGGACCGACTTGGAGTCGTGCAGAAGGCGTCCGACGAGGGTGGACTTGCCGTCGTCGACGGACCCCGCGGTGGCGAACCGCAGCAGGGTCGTGGTCGACAACTGCTCTGCGTGCTGGGTGAATGTGGTCATCCTAGAAGTACCCCTCGCGCTTGCGGTCTTCCATCGCGGCCTCGGACATCTTGTCGTCGGCGCGTGTCGCGCCCCGCTCGGTGAGCCGGGAGGCGGCGATCTCGGTGATCACGGCGGCGAGCGTCGTGGCGTCGGAGTCGACCGCACCGGTGCAGGACATGTCGCCGACGGTGCGGTAGCGCACCTGCCGGGTCTCGACCCGCTCGCCCTCCTTGGGGCCACCCCAGTCACCGGGGGTCAGCCACATCCCGGAGCGGTTGAAGACCTCCCGCTCGTGGGCGAAGTAGATCTCCGGAAGCTCGATGCCCTCGCGCTCGATGTACTGCCAGACGTCGAGCTCGGTCCAGTTGGAGATCGGGAAGACCCGGACGTGCTCGCCGGGGGCGTGCCGGCCGTTGTACAGCTGCCACAGCTCGGGGCGCTGGCGGCGCGGGTCCCACTGGGAGAACTCGTCGCGCAGCGAGAAGACCCGCTCCTTGGCGCGCGCCTTCTCCTCGTCGCGGCGGCCGCCGCCGAACACGGCGTCGAAGCGGTGCTGCTGGATCGCCTCGGTCAGCGGCACGGTCTGCAGCGGGTTGCGCGTGCCGTCGGGGCGCTCGCGGAGCTTCCCGGCATCGATGTAGTCCTGCACGGAGGCCACATGCAGCCGCAGTCCGTGCTCGGCGACCGTGCGGTCGCGGTACTCCAGGACCTCGGGGAAGTTGTGTCCCGTGTCGACATGCAGCAGTGCGAACGGCACCGGCGCGGGCGCGAACGCCTTGAGCGCCAGATGCAGCATCAGGATGGAGTCCTTGCCGCCGGAGAAGAGGATCACCGGCCGCTCGAACTCCCCCGCCACCTCACGGAAGATGTGCACCGCCTCGGACTCCAGGGAGTCCAGATGGCTGAGTGCGTACGGAATGTCGGTGCCTTCCGAAACAGTCGCGACGGTCGTCACGCTGCACCCCTCTCGCTCAGCAGCGCGTACAGCTCCGCCGCGGACTCCTGCACGGTCTGCTGGTGCGACTCGATCCGCAGGTCCGGCGACTCGGGCGCCTCGTAGGGGTCGTCGACCCCGGTGAGCCCGCTGATCTCGCCCGCCGCCTGCTTGGCGTAGAGGCCCTTCACATCGCGTACGGAGCACACCTCGACCGGAGTCGCGACATGCACCTCCAGATACGCGGTGCCCTCGGCCTGATGGCGCTTGCGCACAGCGTCACGGCTGTCCGCGTACGGGGCGATGACCGGAACCAGCACCTTCACGCCGTTGGCGGCCAGGAGTTCGGCGACGAAGCCGATCCGCTGGACGTTGGTGTGCCGGTCCTCGCGGGAGAAGCCGAGCCCCGCGGAGAGGAACTCCCGGATCTCGTCGCCGTCGAGCACCTCCACCCGGTGGCCCTCGCCGCGCATCCGGCCGGCCAGTTCGTACGCGATGGTGGTCTTGCCCGCGCTCGGCAGACCGGTCAGCCAGATGGTGGCTCCCGTCTCCGTCACGCTCATCGAAGTCTCCTGATCAGTCGTCATCAGTCGTGCAGCCCGCACTCGGTCTTGCCCCGTCCGGCCCAGCGGCCGGCGCGCGCGTCCTCGCCCTCCAGCACCCGGCGGGTGCAGGGCGCGCAGCCCACGGAGGCGTAACCGTCCATCAGCAGCGGGTTGGTGAGAACCCCGTGCTCCGCGACATACGCGTCCACGTCGTCCTGCGTCCAGCGGGCGATCGGCGAGATCTTGACCTTCTGCCGCCTCTCGTCCCAGCCGACCACCGGGGTGTCCGCCCGGGTCGGGGACTCGTCGCGACGCAGGCCGGTCGCCCAGGCCGCGTACGAAGTCAGTCCCTTCTCAAGGGGCTTGACCTTCCGCAGCTTGCAGCACAGGTCGGGGTCGCGGTCGTGCAGCTTCGGTCCGTACTCGGCGTCCTGCTCGGCCACGCTCTGACGCGGGGTCAGCGTGATGACATTGACGTCCATCACGGCGTCCACCGCGTCGCGGGTCCCGATCGTCTCCTCGAAGTGGTATCCGGTGTCGAGGAAGACCACGTCGACGCCCGGGAAGGCGCGGGACGCGAGGTGCGCCACGACCGCGTCCTCCATCGAGGACGTGACGCAGAACCGCCTGCCGAAGGTGTCTGCAGCCCACTTCAGGATCTCCAGCGGGGAAGCGTCCTCCAGCTCCCGGCCCGCGCGCTCGGCCAGGCTCTTGAGGTCATCGGTCTGCAGAGTGTCCGTCATGTCCCGTCCCCTTCAACGTCGTTGCGCAGCAGGCCCCGGGTCAGCAGACCCAGGAAATTGAGCTGGAACGCGCGGTTGCAGGATGCACATTCCCAGGCGCCGTGCCCGGTCTCGTGCGGGCGCAAGTCCTCGTCTCCGCAGTACGGGCAGTAGAACGGTGCGGCGCGCTCGCTCATGACAGCGACTCCGCACTGGCCCGCGCCGCCCAGGTCGCGAACCGCTCGCCGTCCTCGCGCTCCTCCTGGAACCGGCCGAGCACCCGCTCGACATAGTCCGGCAGCTCGGCCGAAGTGACCTTCAGGCCACGGACCTTGCGGCCGAAGCCGGCCTCCAGCCCCAGTGCGCCGCCCAGGTGCACCTGGAAGCCCTCGACCTGGTTGCCGTCGGCGTCCAGGACGAGCTGGCCCTTGAGGCCGATGTCCGCCGTCTGAATGCGGGCGCAGGCGTTGGGGCATCCGTTGACATTGATGGTCAGCGGCTCGTCGAAGTCCGGCAGGCGGCGCTCCAGTTCGTCGATCAGGGAGGCGCCGCGCGCCTTCGTCTCGACGATCGCCAGCTTGCAGAACTCGATGCCGGTGCAGGCCATCGTGCCGCGCCGGAACGGCGAGGGCTTCACCTGGAAGTCGAGCGCCTCCAGACCGCCGACCAGGGAGTCCACCTGGTCCCGCTCCACGTCGAGGATGAGCATCTTCTGCTCGACAGTGGTGCGCAGCCGGTCCGAACCGTGCGCGGCCGCCAGGTCGGCGATCTTGGCCAGCGTGGCGCCGTCCACACGGCCGACCCGGGGCGCGAACCCGACGTAGAAGCGGCCGTCCTGCTGCTCGTGGACACCCACGTGGTCGCGCCAGCGGCTGCTCGGCTGCTCGGGGGCGGGCCCGTCGAGGAGCGGGCGCTGCAGATAATCGTCCTCCAGCACCTGGCGGAACTTCGCGGGGCCCCAGTCGGCCATCAGGAACTTCAGCCGTGCGCGGGTGCGCAGCCTGCGGTAGCCGTAGTCACGGAAGATGCCGACGACTCCGGCCCAGACGTCCGGTACCTCGTCGAGGGGCACCCAGGCGCCCAGCCGCTCGGCGAGCCGCGGGTTGGTGGAGAGTCCGCCACCGACCCAGACGTCGAAGCCGGGCCCGTGCTCGGGGTGGACCACGCCGACGAACGCGATGTCGTTGATCTCGTGCACCACGTCCTGCACCGGCGAGCCGGAGATCGCGGTCTTGAACTTGCGCGGCAGGTTGGAGAATTCCTTGCTGCCGATGTAGCGGTCGTGGATCTCGTCGACGGCGGGCGTGCCGTCGACGATCTCGTCGGCGGCGATGCCCGCCACCGGGGAGCCGATGATCACGCGGGGGCAGTCGCCGCACGCCTCGGTGGTGGAGAGCCCGACGGCCTCCAGCTTCTCCCAGATCGCCGGGACGTCCTCGATGCGAATCCAGTGCAGCTGGATGTTCTGCCGGTCGGTGATGTCCGCGGTGCCGCGCGCGTACTCCTGCGAGATCTCGCCGATGACCCGCAGCTGCGCGGTGGTCAGCCGGCCGCCGTCGATCCGCACCCGCAGCATGAAGTACTTGTCGTCCAGCTCCTCAGGCTCCAGCACCGCAGTCTTGCCGCCGTCGATCCCGGGCTTGCGCTGGGTGTACAGACCCCACCAGCGCATGCGTCCACGCAGATCGTTCGGGTCGATCGAGTCGAAACCCCGCTTGGAGTAGATCGTCTCAATGCGTGTCCGCACATTGAGACCGTCGTCGTCCTTCTTGAACTGCTCATTGCCGTTGAGCGGAGTGTGGTGCCCCACGGCCCACTGGCCTTCGCCACGGTGGCGTCCGGCCTTGCGGCGGGCCGTGGTGGTCGCAGGCTGTTCCGGGGTAGCGGCCATGACAGTACGTCCTTCGGGACTGCAGGAGGGCGGCTCTGAACTGCACACTCGCGCTGAGGCGCGGCGGTGCGCAGGAGTTGCAGAGAAAAGGGGATCGCGGCGGTGCTGGGACTCTCAGCCCGCCGGACAGATGGCGCTGGACATGCGGCCGAAGTCGACGTGGCGTCGACTCACCAAGGCAATTCCAGTTCCAGACATGACGGAAGCGTGTCACGCGACTCTCGGGACAGTCCACCACTATCCATGATGTGGACGAGACTGTCCCGATCAGTGAGACGATGTGGTGGTCATCACTCCGACCGTGTGCGCCGCGGCGTCCGTATGCTCCATAGCTTCCGTAATGGAGGTATTGGCCGAAACGTCCTGCTCTACCGGGCGGCGCCGGGCCACGGTCCCGGCGCCGCCACGTCCGCCTCGAGCTCGACCTTGGTGTCGAAGAGCTTGAACCCGCGGCGCAGATAGTTGTCCATGGCGTGCGGGCCGTCCTTGGAGCAGGTGTGCAGCCATACCCGCTTCGTCGGCGGCCGCTCCGGCCAGCGCTCCGCCAGGTCCCAGGCGCGCGCGGCCCCGTATGCGAGCAGATGACCGCCGATCCGGCGCCCCCGGAAAGCCGGGATCAGGCCGAAGTACACGATCTCGACCGCGCCGTCGTCCTGCGGGTCCAGCTCGATGTACCCGGCCGGGGTCCCGTTCTCGTACGCCACCCACGTCTCCGCCCCGGGCCGGTCCAGGGCCTCCTGCCACTCGGCGTACGTCATCGACAGCCGGTCGGTCCACTGGATGTCGCCGCCGACCGCCGTATACAGGAAACGGCTGAACTCCGGCAGCGGCACCGCCGACCGTACGATCCGGACGTCACCCTCGGGGGCCGTGGCGGGCCACAGATCGTCGGGGGAGGTCTGTTCCAGGGACCAGACGGTCACCTCGGCGGCAGGGACGGGCTCAGGGTTGCTCATGCCTGCCAGGGAATCATGCCGTACAGCTCTGGCCAAAGCCTGTCCCGCTGCCCGGACTGCTCGACTCCGGTTACGGTACGCCCGCCCGCCCGACTCCGGTTACGGTACGCCCGCGCGCCCGCCCGACTCCGGTGACCGCCGGACCGCGCGGCCGCCCGACGTGCCGCCCGGGCCGCTGCGACCCGGCTTCCGTCATGTCGCCGTACGGGCCCTGACCACCACCGGCGCCGTCGAGCGCGGCAGCAGATCGCCCGGGTGCTCCGGATGGATCACCTCCACCTCGACGCCCTCACCGAAGCGGTACGGCCGGTGCGCCAGCACCTCGGCCAGATGGCGCCGCAACCGCGAGATCTCCGCCCGCACCGTCACCGTCCTGGTCGCATCGCCGAAGATGTCCTCCGCCAGCTCCGACGCCGTAAGCCCCTCGGGACGCAGCGCCAGGGCGTACAGCAGCTCGGCATGGCGCGGCGAGAGCCGCTGGGTGGACGAGCCGACCGGGCCCGTCACATTGACCGTGAGGCCGGGCGGCCGGCTCAGGTCGAGGACCACCCGGCGCGGCGGCGCGTCCGACGGCTCGTCCGTCACCTGCACCAGCCAGCCACCGGGCAGCGGCTCCACCCGGCACATACCGAGCGACGGCAGCCATACCCGGCCCGCCTGCAGCGACTTCGGCAGCGGCAGCCGGTCGACCGGCGGCATCCCGGTGACCCCGGCCAGCCAGCCGTGCGGGTCCACTGCCAGCGCCCGGCCGCCCAGCCGGGCGAGGAGCGGCGCTGCCACCGAACGCAGCCGGTCGACTGCGACCAGGTGCCGGGTCCGGATCTCGCTCTCGGCGAGCCGGGCCACCGAACCGACCAGCGCCAGCGTCATCGGATGGAACGTGGTCGCGGGGCCGCTGATGTCGACGATGCCGATCAGCCGGCCGTCGCGTGGATCGCGGACCGGGGTCGCGGCACACGTCCAGGAGTGCAGGCTGCGGACGAAATGCTCCGACGAGTGGACCTGGACCGGGGCGCGCGAGGCGAGCGCCGTACCGATCGCGTTCGTACCCGTGATCGTCTCGGCCCAGGCCGCACCCTCCTCCAGACAGATGCCGTCGGCCCGGCGGAGCACCCCCGGATTGCCCTGTCGCCACAGCACCCGGCCCTCGGCATCGGTGACGACCATGATCTGCTGCGCGGAGTCGGCGATGGAGACCAGACCATCGCTGAGCAACGGCATCACCTCGCCCAGCGCGGAACTGCGGCGCCGGTGCTCGATCTCGTCCGACTCCAGCAGCACACTCTGGGTGGACTGCTCGGGGTCGATGCCGCTGCGCAGCACCCGATCCCAGGAGGCACCGATCTCGGCCCGTGGTGCGACCGGCGGGCGGTCGCCCGCAAGTCTCGCCTCCCGGGCCTTGTGCAGCATGCGCGTGGCCCGGTCCGAACCCAGGGCGGCCAGCCGTGTCACCTCGACCGGACTTGTCTCCACCGTCGATCCCCCCAGCTGCCGGGGCCGAGTCCACGGCCCGCGGGTTACATCCTGTCGTGGTGGGGTTCCCGATACCGCGCACTCCACACACTTGTTGCAACCCTTTGCAACTCTGGCGGTCGCGTGTCGGTACATACGAGAGTGGCGTAACACCGCGCGGTGGAGCCTGTGCCCCGCCGTTCGGTGCGCACAGCATGAAGGGTGGTGCCGTGTCGGCGCAGCACCACCCTTCGTCGCTGTTCCTCCTCAGTGCGCGACGGGCCGGGCCCGTTCCACGATCGAGGCCAGGTCCAGGCTGTGCGGCAGCGTCCCGAACGCCGAACCCCAGTCCCCGCCCAGCCGTGACGCGCAGAACGCGTCGGCCACCTCCGGCGGCGCCCAGCGCACCAGCAGCGAACCCTGCAGCACCAGCGCCATCCGCTCGACGAGCCGCCGGGCCCGCGCCTCGATCCCGTTCAGATCGGCCAGCTCGGTCAGCATGTCCTTGATGGCCCCGTCCAGCCGGTGATCCGCGCCGCGCGCCCTGCCGACCTCCTGCAGGAACGCGTTCAGCGCCTGCGGCTCGCGCTGCAGCGCCCGCAGCACGTCCAGCGCCTGTACGTTCCCGGAGCCCTCCCAGATCGAGTTGAGCGGCGCCTCGCGCAGCAGCCGCGGCATTCCGGACTCCTCGACGTAGCCATTGCCGCCCAGACACTCCAGTGCCTCGCCGGCCAACGGCGTGCACCGCTTCGTCACCCAGTACTTCGCCGCCGGCACCGCGATCCGCAGGAACGCCCGCTCCTCCTCCGTATCGGCGTCGTACGCGGCGGCCAGCCGCAGCGCCAGCACCGTCGCCGCCTCCGACTCCAGCGCCAGATCGGCCAGCACATTGCGCATCAGCGGCTTCTCGATCAGTACCCCGCCGAACGCGCTGCGGTACGTGCAGTGGTGGATCGCCTGCGCCACCGCCTGCCGCATCAGCGCCGCCGAACCGATCACACAGTCCAGCCGGGTCGCCGCCACCATGCCGATGATGGTGCGGACCCCACGCCCCTCGTCGCCGACCCGGCGCGCCCACGTCCCGTCGAACTCGACCTCGCTCGACGCGTTGGACCGGTTGCCGAGTTTGTCCTTGAGGCGCTGGATCGCGAACACATTGCGGGTGCCGTCCGGCAGTACCCGGGGGAGCAGGAAGCACGTCAGCCCGCCGGGCGCCTGCGCCAGCACCAGGAACCCGTCGGACATCGGCGCCGAGCAGAACCACTTGTGCCCGGTCAGCAGATACTCGCCGTCGGCCGGCAGCGGCTCGGCCCGCGTCGTGTTGGACCGCACGTCGGAGCCGCCCTGCTTCTCCGTCATGCCCATCCCGAAGAGCACCCCGGCCTTCTGCGCGGGGGGCTGCAGCTCCGCGTCGTACACCGACGACGTCAGGCGCGGCTCCCACTCGGCGGCCAGCACCGGATCGGTCCGCAGCGCGGGCACCGCCGCATGCGTCATCGACAGCGGGCAGCCGTGGCCGCCCTCGGCCTGCGTCCACACCAGGAACCCGGCCGCACGCCGCACATGACCGCCCGGCCGGTCCCAGGCGCCGGTCAGCCCGGCGCCGACCGCGTGCCCCAGCAGCCGGTGCCAGGCCGGATGGAACTCCACTTCGTCGATGCGATGCCCGTACCGGTCATGGGTACGCAGTTTCGGCGGGTACTCGTTCGCCTGTGCACCCCACCGCTGCACCTGCGCGGACCCGGCGGACCGGCCGAGCTCGCCGAGCTCGTCGCGCACACCGGCGAGCAGTTCGGGCGAGAGGTGCCGCTCGACGGCCTCGGTGAGCGCGCGGTCGGCGGCGAAGACGTCATAGCCGACCAGGGGCGGAACCTGGTTGGACACTGTGTGGGTGGTGGCTGCCATGCGGATACGGTAAGGACGTGCAGGCAGCAAATGAAACACCCGAGCGGCCATCGGGTCGGCTCCACCGGGCCCGGGTCCTCTACCGCAACGTATCCAAGCGGCAGATGTGCTGGCAGTTGCTGAAGGACACCGTCAATTCATGCATGGAGTACCGCATTCTGGGACTCGCGGCCGAGGCGGCGTTCTTCACCCTGCTGTCGCTGCCGCCGCTGCTCCTCGGCCTGATCGGACTGCTCGGTTACGTCGACGAGTGGACGAACACCACCACGGTCGCGTCCATCGAGCGCAACATCCTCAACGCGGCGCAGACGGTCCTGTCCGAGCGGGGCGTCAACGACTTCGCCAAGCCGCTCCTGGCGGACGTCTCGACCGGCGCCCGCCCCGATGTCATCTCGCTCGGCTTCGCGATCGCGCTCTGGTCCGGGTCCCGCGCGGTGAACGTCTTCATCGACACGATCACGGTGATGTACGGCCTCGACGGCCAGCGCGGCATCGTCAAGACACGGCTGCTCTCCTTCCTGCTGTACATCGTGGCGCTGCTGCTCGGCGCGGTCGTGCTGCCGCTGCTCGTGGTCGGTCCCGACCGGGTCGTGGAGTTCATCCCCTGGGGCACGGAGGTCATCAGCGTCCTCTACTGGCCGCTGGTGATCCTGCTGTCGATCTCGTTCCTGACGACGCTCTACCACGTGTCCGTCCCGGTCCGTTCGCCGTGGATCGAGGACGTGCCGGGCGCGCTTATGGCGCTCGCGATGTGGGTGGTCGGGAGCTTCCTGCTGCGGATCTATCTGACCAGCACGGTCGAGGGGCCGACGATCTACGGCTCGCTGGCCGCCCCGATCGCCGTGTTGCTGTGGATCGGTATCTCCGCGTTCGCGGTGCTGGTGGGGGCGGCGGTCAACGCCGCCATCGACCGGGTGTGGCCCTCGCTGGCGACGGCGGCCGCGCGTGCGGCCAACGACCGGGTACGGGCAGCCCAGGCCGCGGAGCTCGTGGCACGGGCGCAGGCGGAGAGCGCGGAGGCGGACTGGGACGACATCGACGAGGGCGACACCCCCTATATGCCGTCCGAGTTCCCCGAGCGGTGGTCGAGGTTCCTGCCGCCGGACGATGTGAAGTCCAGGCTGCTGCAGCCGAGCCGCGACAAGGAGACGCCGAAGGACGCGCCCAGGGACGCGGAGCGGGAGGGGAAGGGATCCCCGAAGCCGCGGCCGTGACACCGTTGGCGTCGCCCCGGCTGGCCGGTGGTCTCGAAGCTGAATCGGTTGCCCGACGCCGCCTACGGGACAGCCCGTAGCGTGTGAGGTATGGGCGAAAGGTACGAAGAGCGGGAGTCCCGCCTCGACGGGGCGGTCGTCTGGACGCGGCAGGTCTCGCACGGGCCCGTCCGGCCCGTGCTGCCGGATGGCTGCATGGACCTGCTCTGGATCGACGGCCGGCTGCTCGTCGCCGGGCCCGACACCCACGCGTACGAATCCTCCGAAGTGGCCGGCGGGCGGTTCACCGGCATCAGGTTCGCCCCCGGCACCGCCCCGGCCCTCCTCGGCGTACCGGCGCACGAACTGCGCGACCGGCGGGTCGACCTCGCCGATCTGTGGCCGGGCGCCGAGGTGCGTGTACTCACCGAGCGCGTCGCCGACGCCGCCGACCCCGCCGCCGCACTGGAGTCCCTGGCACTGCGACGGGCGGCCGCCACCGGGCCGCCGGACCCGCTGATGCGGTCCGTCGCGGGTGAGCTCGCGCTGGGGCGGTCGGTCGCGGCCACCGCGCGCACGGCCGGTCTCGGCGCCAGGCAACCGCACCGCCGATCGCTGGCGGCCTTCGGCTACGGGCCCAAGACCCTGGCCCGAGTCCTGCGACTGCAGCGCGCGCTGGCCCTCGTACGGACCGGCATGCCGTACGCCGATGCGGCACTCGCGGCGGGCTGCACCGACCAGGCGCACCTCGCGCGGGAGATGCGCGAACTGGCCGGTACGACCCTGACCGCCTACTGCGAGACGTTGGCGAACAGCGACACCGCGCAGCCGTCCGGGTCGAGGACCACGGCATAACGCTGCCCCCACACGGCGTCCCACGGCTTCAGATGGCCCTGGTACCCCGCGCCGGTCAGATCGCCGTACACCGCGTCCACCTCCGCCGGGCTGTCGCACACGAACGCGAGCCCGACCCGGTCACCTCCACGCGAACCGGCCCACTCGGGGTCGAAGGAGCGGATGACGTCCTCGGTGTCCCACAGGAGGCGCTGTCCGTTCGGCAGAGTCACTTCGACATGGGGTGCGGAGTCCGCGTCGGCGGGGATGTCGAGCCCGAGCCGGCGGTAGAAGGCGAGCGATGCGGCCAGATCCGCGGTGGTGATGCCGATCGCGTCGAGTCGTGGAGTCATGGTCCGACGGTAGAACGCAGCTGCACGGCGGGTCTTGTACGAATCGGTCATGCCCCGGCCCGGCCGCCCGGGCACTCGCGGCGCGGCTGTGTGGGCCGGTGAAAAACCGGTTGAACCGGCGGTGACTCCCGCGCTGGGATGGGGGCCGGCATTGGCGGCATCCACGACCGGGAGACAGCGCATGTCCACAGGTGGTTCGGACGGTCCGTCGATCGGCACGAGGCTGGTGCGACGGCTGCTCGTGGAACAGTTCCCGCAGTGGGCGGATCTGCCGCTCACGCCGGTTCCGGTGTCCGGGATGGACAACGCGACGTACCGGCTGGGCGAGGACATGTCCGTGCGGCTGCCCCGGTACCCCCGGTGGGTCGGGCAGGTGGAGCGGGAGCACCGGTGGCTGCCGCGTCTCGCCCCGCAGTTGCCGCTCCCCGTCTCCGCGCCGCTGGCGAGGGGGAAGCCGGGGAAGGGGTATCCGTTCCCGTGGTCGGTCTACCGGTGGCTGGAGGGTGAGACCGCGACCACCGACGGCCTCGCCGACCCGGCCGGAACGGCGGCCGAACTCGCCGGGTTCATCAGCGCCCTGCAGACGATCGATTCCACCGGCGGCCCGGGCCCCGAGTGGAGCAACGCGTTCCGTGGTGTGCCGATGGGCGACGAGCGCGACTCCGTGGCCTGCGAGGCGCGTGTCCGGCCCAGGATCGCGGCGCTGCGGGGCAGGGTCGACACCGACGCGGTGACGGCGGTGTGGGAGGCCGCACTGGCGGCGCCTGCGTGGGAGGGGCCGCCGGTCTGGATCCACGGGGACCTCGCGGCGGGCAACCTCCTCGTGGTGCGGGGCAGGCTGAGCGCCGTCATCGACTTCGGCACGCTGGCCGTCGGTGATCCCGCAGTCGATTTGCTGCCCGCGTGGCTGTTCCTGCCCTCCGGGGTGCGGGACGTCTTACGGAGAGCGCTCGACATCGACGACGCCACCTGGGCACGCGGGCGGGGCTGGGCCCTGGCGAGTTCCCTGCCCGTGCCCGACGACCCGTACTTCGACGACCCGGCGCGGGCGAGCGCCGCCTGCATCACCTCGACGAACTCGTCGCCGACCTCTAGACCGTCCGGATCGGGCCCGATCGGGCCCGATCCGGACGGTCTAGCCCAGGCAGTCCCCGGGCGCCGTACCCGGGTCCGTCAGCGCCAGCCCCAGCTGGGCACGCTCGGTGATCCAGCGGGCCGGGCGGTAGCGCGGGTCGCCGGTCGTCGTGTGCAGCGCCCGGTGCAGCTCCAGCATCCGGTCCGCGCCGATCCGGTCGCCCCAGGCCAGCGGCCCCACCGGATAGCCGAGACCGGTTGTGACGGCCAGATCGATGTCGGCCGGAGTGGCGAGGGAGCGCTCGGCGATCGACGCGGCGACGGACACGATCGAGGCCAGCAGCCGCTGCGCGACCGAACCCGCCGTGTCGCGCACCACCGACACCGCGTACGGCTCGCCGTCGTCCTCCGCCGCCCGGGCCAGCACCGCACGGGCATCCCGTGCGGCAGCCGGGTCCGCCGCCGCCGTCACGGCCAGCACCCGGCGGCGGCCGGCCGGAGGCAGCGGGTCCACTCCGAAGGTGCGCCCGGCGGGCAGCCGGTGCGCGGCGACCGCGGCGGCCACGGTCGTGCCCCAGACCGGGACCAGCACCAGGGCGTCGGCTGACGGGCCGCCGTCGGTCTCGACGGTGGCGCCCGCCGCGGTCAGCGCCTCTCGCAGCGCGGTCGCGTCGGAGTCCGCCGCGCCCCCCACGACGTACACCGGCCGGTCCGCATCGCCGGTGACCGGTGGCTCCGGAGCGGCGGCGGTCGCGTCGGAGCCGTACGCGAACCAGCCGTGCCCGGTCTTGCGGCCGTGCAGCCCCGCGGCCACCCGGTTCGGGGTGAGGTACGAGGGGCGGAGCCGGTCCGCGTACCGGAAGCCCTCCCAGATCGAGTCGATGACCGCGGCCGTCACATCCAGACCGGTGAGGTCCATCAGCTCGAACGGGCCCATCCGCAGGCCGAGCACGTCACGCGCGATCCGGTCGATGCCCGCCGGGTCGGCGACCGACTCCTCCAGCAGTGCGAGCGCCTCGGTCACCAGACCGCGACCGGCGTGGTTGACGAGGAAGCCGGGGGTGTCGGCGACCGTCACCGCCCGGTGCCCGCAGCCCTCGACGAGTGCGGTGAGGGCCGGCGGGATCTCCGGGCGGGTGGCCGCGCCGGGCACGATCTCGACGATTTTCATCAGCGGCACCGGGTTGAAGAAGTGCAGCCCGGCCAGGCGCGTCGGGTCCTTCAGCGCCGCGGCGATCCGGGTGACCGACAGGGAGGAGGTGTTGGTCGCGAACACGGCCGAGGCGGGCAGTGCCTGCTCCAGGCGGCCGAAGACCTCGGCCTTGGTGCCGAGGTCCTCCCGTACCGCCTCGATGACCAGCTCGACGTCCGGGCCGTCCGCCCACGGCTCATCGAGCGGAACCAGCCGCTCCAGGGTGGCGGCGCAGTCCTCGGCGGACAGCCGGCCCTTCTGTACGGCTCGGTCGAGCATGGACCGTACGAAGTCGAGGGCCGCGGTCACCGCCTCGGTGCGTACGTCGCACAGCTCGACGGTGTGTCCGGCGGTCGCGGCCCACTGGGCGATGCCACGGCCCATGGCTCCGGCGCCGACGATCCTGATACGCATGACAGTGGGGGTCCTCTCGGGGACAGACACGGGTGCGGGTGTGGGTAGCGGGTACGAGTGGTCGTCTCAGCGAAGATAGACGCGTTCGGGGTCGACGTCCTCGCGCAGCAGTCGCAGCTCCTCGGCGGTCGGCGGCGGTACTGTCTCGACCGTGTCGGCGACCGACAGGTCCCAGCCCGTGGCCGCCCGTACCTGCTCGACCGTGACACCCGGCTGGACGGCGACCAGCCGCAGCTCCTCGCCGATGCCCGCACGGGCCAGGATGCCCAGTTCGGTGATGACCCGGGTGACGCCGATGCCCAGCGGCCGGATGCCCTCGGCGAGGGCCCGGTCGGGCCCGGGCGTGGTGCAGAAGTCGAGGGTCCCGGTGAAGGAGCGCGGGGTGTGACGGCGCATCACCACGAAGACCTCACGGGAGTTGGCCATCACCTCGACGCCGCCGCCGGAGCCGGGCAGCCGGACCGCCGGGCTGTCCCAGTCGCCGATCACCGAGGTGTTGAGATTGCCGTGGCGGTCGATCTGCGCGGCGCCCAGGAACCCGACGTCGATATGGCCGCCCTGCAGGACGCATCCGAAGAGCGCCGGCATGGAGAGGACCGCCTCGGCGCCCGTGATGAGGACGGCGTCGGCGATGGTCTCCGGCAGATGGGAGGGGTGGGCGCCACAGACCCCGGACTCGTACACGACCTCGATGTCCGCAGCGACCGTCAGGTGGGCCAGCTCCGTGGCGAGGGTCGGCAGGCCGATCCCGGCGAACACGGTGCGGCGCGCGACCAGTTCGCGCGAGGCGACGACGGAGAGCAGCTCCGACGAGGTGACGGTGGTCATGCCCTGCTCCTTCTTGTGTTCCGTACTCACAGCCGCCGCCCGTAGTTCACCGGTTCACTGAGTGCCTCGCCGACCGCCAGACCCGCCCAGAACTCGCTGCCGAGCCTGTCGACGTACTCGGCATGGTCGGCCGTCCCGTGCACCCACTCGTCCAGCCACTCCTGCAGCCGCTGCGGATCCTTGCTGATCTGCGACCAGGCCCGGTAGAAGGCGTTGTCCCGGTCGTAGTACCCCTGCGCGAACGAGGGGTGCGCGCCGCGCGGGCAGGAGACGACGGCGTCGACCGCATGGGCCGGGACGAGCGTACGGTTCGGGTCCGAGCGGATCACCTCGTCGTCGACGATCTCCTCCACGACGACGATCGCCTTGTCCGCCGCGTACACCGCTTCCGCCTGGATGCCGGTCAGGCCCCATATCTGGGTGTTGCCGCGGCGGTCGGCCCGCTGTGCGTGGATGATCGTGACATCCGGGTTGACGGGCGGCACCACATAGATCTGCTCGGGTTCGCCGTCCGGGCCTGGATAGGGCGAAGTGACCTTCCGCAGATCGCTGTTGACGGACGGCAGATCGCTGCCGCCGTACGAGCGCAGCGGATAGAACGGCAGCCGCTGGGAGCCGGCGAGATAGCGGCAGATCATGCCGTAGTGGCTGTACTCCTCGAAGGCGAGCGGCGCCGGATCGCCGGTCTCGATGCGCCGCCGCAGCTCGCCGAGCGAACCGGCCGAGGAGTTGCCGACGAAGGAGGAGACCAGCCGCGAGACACACCCCGCGGCGATCATCTGGTCGACGACGATGTCGGCGGTCATCCGGACGACGGTGAGGTCGCGGCGGCCCTGGCGGATGATCTCGTGGCCCGCGGCGGTCGGGATGAGATGGGTGAAACCTTCGAGGCAGACGGTGTCGCCGTCGTGGACGAAGGAGGCGATGGCCTCCCTCATCGACAGTGTCTTGTCCGCCCGGTCCGTTGTGGCCACGGTGCTCCTCTGCGTGTGCGTGTGCGTGCGCGTCGCTCCACCGTGTCAGCGGCCATTGATTGCTGTCCAATACCAAATTAAGGTCAAATCAAGACTCCTGATTTATGAATGAGGTAGGGAATGGAGCTGCGTCATCTGTCCGCGTTCATCGCCGTGGCCGAGGAGCTGCACTTCGGCCGGGCCGCCAAGCGCCTGCAGATGGCCCAGCCGCCACTGAGTCAGCAGATCCGGCAGCTGGAGAAGGAGCTCGGCGTCCAGCTCTTCGAGCGCAACACCCGCTCGGTGCGGCTCACCAGTGCGGGGGAGTCGTTCCTCCAGCCGGTGCGGACCGTGCTCGAGGACCTCGACACGGCGGTACGGGCCGCCAGGGCGGCCGGCCGCGGCGAGTACGGGCGGGTCACCATCGGCTTCGCCGGCGCCTCCAGCCGCGAGACACTGCCGCTGCTGACCAGGGCGGTGCGAGCCGCCCATCCCGCCCTGGAGCTGGTCATGAAAGGCCAGACGTACGCGGATGTCGCCCTGGCCGGAGTGGCGGACGGCTCGCTCGACCTCGGCTTCGTCCGGCTGCCGGTGACCCGGCCGGGCGTGCAGTACCGGGTGATCGACGAGGAGGAGCTGCTCTGTGCCCTGCCGTCCGACCACCCGCTCGTCAGGCTGGAGCGGGTCCCGATCGCGGTGCTCGCCGAGGAACCCTTCGTCTCCTTCCCCGCCAACACCGGCTCCACCGTCCGGGCCGCGACCGTCGGGGCGTGCGAGGCGGCCGGGTTCGACCCGCGCGTGGTGCAGGAGGCCCCCGACTCATACACGATCCTGGCCCTGGTCGCCGCGGGCGTCGGCGTGACGCTCACCGTCACCTCCTGCCAGCACATCCAGCAGAACGGCCTGGTCTACCGGCCGCTCGCCGGGCCGCCGATCCGGCTTCAGGCGGCGCTGGCCTGGCGGACCGACAACCCGTCCGCCGCGCTGCGCGCGGTGCTCGCGGTCGCGGAGAGCGCGCTGCCGACCCCGGTCGGCCATTGAGACGCGTGGCGTCTTGAACCAGGGTGAACTGGATATTGGACCGACTCAGTGGCCGGGTGCGAGGGTCGGCGTACCACCACCTGTGCATCTACAACCCCCTGTACGCGCAATCGTCCTCGTCATCCGCCCGTGCCACCGGAAGGTCCCGCCGTGCCCGACCAGCAGCTCGACATCGTCATCTGTGAACCGCTGCGCACCCCCATCGGCCGCTTCGGCGGGGCCTTCGCCCAGCAGACACCGGCCGCGCTGGCCGCACGTGTGATCGCCGAGATCGTCACCCGTACCGGCATCGACCCGGCGAAGGTCGACGAAGTGATCCTCGGCCACGCCTACCCGTCCTCCGACGCCCCGGCCATCGGCCGGGTCGCCGCCCTCGACGCCGGTCTTCCGGAGTCCGTGACCGGCTCCCAGATCGACCGCCGCTGCGGCTCCGGCCTGCAGGCTGTACTCGACGCGGCGATGCAGATCCGGGCCGGCTTCAGCGACGTCGTGATAGCGGGCGGTGTCGACGTGATGAGCGCCGCCCCCTACTACACGCACGACGGCCGCTGGGGCATCAAGGGCCCCGGCCTCCAGCTGCACGACTCCCTGGCCCGGGGCCGGGTCATGGCGGGCGGCGTCAACCATCCGGTCCCCGGCGGCATGATCGAGACCGCGGAGAACCTGCGGCGGGAGTACGCCATCAGCCGCGCCGACCAGGACGTGCTCGCCCTGCGCTCGCAGCAGCGCGCCGCCCGGGCCGCGGCCGAGGGGCGGTACGACGCGGAGACCGTCCCCGTCACCGTACGCACCCGCAAGGGCGAGACGACCGTCACCGCCGACGAGCACCCGCGCCCCGACACCACCGCCGAACAGCTCGCCGCGCTGCGCCCGATCATGCTGAAGTCCGATCCGGACGCCACCGTCACCGCGGGCAATGCCAGCGGACAGAACGACGCGGCCGCCGCCTGCCTGGTGACGAGCGCGGCGACAGCCGAACGCCTCGGACTGACGCCGCTGGCACGGCTGGTCTCCTTCGCCCGCGCCGGAGTCCCGGCCGCGACCATGGGGATCGGCCCCGTCCCGGCGACCCGTGCGGCACTCGCCCGCGCCGGACTCGGCCTCGCCGACCTCGACCTGATCGAGCTCAACGAGGCGTTCGCCGCCCAGGTCCTGGCCTGCACCCGCGAACTGGGCCTCGGCGACACCGACCACGAGCAGCGGATCAACGTCAATGGTTCCGGGGTCTCCCTCGGCCACCCGGTCGGTGCCACCGGCGCCCGCATCCTGGCCACGCTGACCCGGGAGATGTACCGGCGCGAGGCGCGCTACGGCCTGGAGACCATGTGCATCGGCGGCGGCCAGGGCCTCGCCGCGATCTTCGAACGCATTGCGGCCTGACGGGCACCGCGCTCGTCGCACGAACGGCAGCTGACCGGCAGTGAGACGCCCAGCGTCTCACTGCACCAGCAATTCGGTATTGGACCGTTCTAGGTCCCGGCCGGCACCGTAACCGCCACCACACCCCGGCAGCCGTCCCCAGGTCCCTCGCTGCGCTGCCGCCACGGGCGTCTCGGGCGACGCCCCACCATCCGCTTGATCGACGACGTTCACGGGAGCCATGCATGAGTGCGTCCACCGCCACCCCACGAGAGCGCACCAGAGCCGCCACCGCGCCGGATTCGGAGCCTTCATCGGTTCGACCATCGAATGGTTCGACTTCTACATCTACGGCACCGCGGCGGCGCTGGTCTTCGACAAGGTGTTCTTCCCTGAACTCGACGGCCCCATAGGCACCCTGGTCGCCTTCGCGACCTTCTGGGTCGGCTTCCTCGCCCGCCCCATCGGCGGCGTCATCTTCGGCCACTACGGCGATCGCCTCGGCCGCAAGAAGACGCTCACGCCCCGAAGGGCAAGTCGGTGCTGTACGGGGCCTTCGCCGAGCAGAGCTCGCCCGTCGGCAACACCCTCTCCACGCTGAGCTTCCTGGCGATCAGCCAGCTGCCCGACGCGGCGTTCGTCTCCTGGGGCTGGCGCCTGCCGTTCCTCTTCTCCGCCGCCCTCGTCATCCTCGGACTGTTCGTCCGGCTGAAGGTCGCCGAGTCCCCGGCGATGGCGAACCTCATCAAGAAGAAGGAGGTCGTCAAGGTTCCGCTGACCGAAGTCCTGCGCACCCAGCCCATGCTGATCGTCCTCGGCATCGGCGCCTGCACCATCGGCCTGTCGGCAACGTACTTCAAGTCGACGTTCGCCCTGTCCTGGGCCACCTCGTCGCTCGACTTCGACCGCAGCTCGTTCCTGACGATCATCCTGGTCGCCAACATCACGCAGGTCGTCGTCCAGCCGTTCGGCGCACTCGTCGCCACCCGGATGAAGAGCTGGTCCCGGGCGGTGACGGTGATGCTGCTGCCCGAACTGGTCCTGATGCCACTGATGTTCATCCTGATCGGCACCGAGAACTACGGTCTGGCGATGGTCGGTGTCGCCGTCGCGACCATCCCGCACTGCCTCTACTACGCGGCACTCGCCGGCATGCTCGCCAGCCGCTTCCCGGCCCGTCTGCGGTACACCGGCATCTCGCTCTGCTACCAGCTCTGCGGCACGCTCCTCGGCGGAACAACCCCGATCATCGGCCAGTTCCTGCTGAACCGTACCGGCTCGATCACCGCAGTCATCGCCTACGCCGCCCTCCAGGTGGTGCTGACCCTGGGCTGCATGCTGCATGCTGCATGCTGCTCCTGCTCAAGCGCCCCAACCACGACGAACAGGCCGCGGAACCGCTCGTCGCACCGCGCACCGCCCCCGTCACCGCCTGACTCACCTTCCCTGCGAGCAAGAACGGAGCGCGGACCATGCCGCTGACCGTGCACGGCATCCCGGAACTCCTCACCCTCAGCGGGCGCAACCTGGGCCACTCCGCCTGGAAGGAGATCACCCAGGAACTCATCGACGCCTACGCGTACGTCTCCGGGGACCACCAGCGGATCCACACCGACACCGAACGCGCCGCGACGGGCTCGTACGGACGCACCATCGCCCACGGGTACATGGTCCTCAGCTGGGGGATACCGATGTTCGGCGAGCTGCTCCAGGTGCAGGGCGTGGGCCGGGCACTCAACTGCGGGTTCAATAGGCTCCGTTGCCCCGCTCCGGTACCGGTCGGCAGTCGCGTCCGGCTGCATGCGTCGGTCGCCGCGGTGAAGGAGGTCGCGCGGGGCGGCGCAGAGATGACCCGCGCCTTCACCTTCGAACTCGAAGGGTCCGAGAAACCGGCCTGCGTGGCCGAGTCGCTGACGCACTTCTATCCGTAGGCCGTGATCGGCGGAAAGCAACAGGTCCGGTAGGGCAGCCGAGGCTGTCCTACCGGACCTGTTGCTATTTCCCTGTTACGTCAGCTCTGCGCATACGTCAGTTCTGCGAAGCGCGGGCGCGGCGCATCAGCACCGTGCCGCCGAGCAGGAGAGCGGTGCTGGCTCCGGCCGCCAGGCCGAGGCCGGCGGCGCCGGTCTGGGCCAGCTGCGAACCGGGGTCGTTCGCGACAGCAGGCTGCACGAAGCCCTCGGGCTCCAGGGGGGTGTCGGGCTCCGCGGGGATCGGGTCGGGGTCCGGGGCGGTGGTGGGCGGCTCGGGATCCCCGGCGGAGTCGACGGGCGGCACCGTGGTCGGGGGCTCGACGACGGGAGGCTCGAAAACGGGCGGCTCGACGACGGGAGGCTCGAAAACGGGCGGCTCGACGACGGGCGGCTCGACTGTCGACGGCCCGCTCACGTTGGAGCAGTGGTTGCCCATCGTGGGGTTCAGTGCGCCGACGACATCGACCGAGTTGCCGCAGGCGTTGACCGGGACGTCGACAGGAGCCTGGACCAGGTTGCCCGACAGCACCCCGGGGGAGTCGCTGGTGCTGCCGCTGGAGCTCGCGCCCTGGGCGGCGCTGCCGGTCGGGTTGTCGCTCGCGTTCCGGCACTCGTTGCCGAATGCCGGGTTCAGCAGTCCGACCACATTGACGGTGTTGCCGCAGACATTGACGGGAACATGCACCGGCACCTGGACGGCGTTGCCCGAGCCGACGCCCGGCGAGCCGACAGCGGCACCGTCGGCCGAGGCATCCGCGTGCGCGTATCCGCCGGCCGCGGTCAGGATGCCTGACGCCGCCGCCATGACGAGCATGCTCTTACTCAAGGCTTTTCGCATTGGTTGCCCTTCCTTAGGACATTTCGCGCGGGCGGATCGCCCACAGTTCATTCATCAGGCGGTGCAGCTACCGCCGGGGATACCACCCCGGCGGCTCTCCATACGCGATTCGGCAAGCGGCGGTCACGACACAGGGGAACTCATACGAACTCTTCTGGACGCGTCCCGAAAGCGCGCTTGACGACAGCCATAACGACGGGGATTTGGTGGGGGAAACTCAGAAGTTCGTGGAAATTCTGTAACCACCCGGACGGATTACGCACGCGTGTTCGCCATTCCTTGAAAGGGCAGCGCGGCAGGTTCCGCGACGCGCTTTGGTGCGGGCGTCCGTGGCGACCCGGCATTCGGGTGAATGGAGAGAACCAAACGTCGGGCAGCGAGTTGGACAGGGAGCTCCGACGCGGGGCGTCAAGTACGAGAAGGGTT
Source organism: Streptomyces sp. NPDC005181 (assembly GCF_040608395.1). Lineage (NCBI taxonomy): Bacteria > Bacillati > Actinomycetota > Actinomycetes > Kitasatosporales > Streptomycetaceae > Streptomyces > Streptomyces sp. NPDC005181. The sequence continues at coordinate 68,406 of NZ_JBEXID010000010.1, read as the reverse complement.
AATCGTGATCAAGAAGGTTCTGGCTACGGGTGCTGTCGCCGCCTCCATCGTCGGCATCTCGGCAACGCTTGCTCCGCAGGCGATGGCCATCGGCAACGACACCGGCACCACCTCGGTCAACGGCAACGGCTCTTCGCAGTCGTTCGGCAACTCCGAGACCCGTGGTGACTGGAGCCCGCAGTTCGCACTTGTCCAGGGCTCGCTCAACAAGCCCTGCGTCGGTCTCCCGGCCAAGGCCAACGTCGGTTCGGTCCTCGGCGTCGTCCCGGTCGCGGTCCAGGACGTCAACGTCCTGTCCTCGCCGCAGAACCAGCAGTGCACCGAGAACTCCACCCAGGCCAAGGGTGACGAGCCGCTGTCGCACATCCTGGACAACATTCCGGTGCTCTCGGGTAACGGCACCGGCAACAGCTGAGCCGGCCCCACCAAGGCCCGGGCCGTCGGCGTTCCTCCCTCCGTGCGGCCCGGGCCTGCTGTTGCCCGTAGGCGCCTCGGCGCATCGGGAAATCGAATGATCCCGGCAGTGGTGTCGAGCGATCAATATTGCATCATTCGGGCGGATTCTCAGGAATCTTCTCCTTGGAGAGTTTCGCTCACCGTCTTAAATCGTTACGAATTGTAGTGGCGGAGTTACGAGCGTTCAGGACTGCGCTCGTGCGGCACGAAAGTCGTGGCCGCTCCGGACTCCGTCAAAGAAAGGGATGAAAGTGAAGTACACCAAGGTTGCCGCCATCGCCGCCGGAACCCTGATGGCGATCGGTGCCGCTACGCCCGCCTTCGCCGACTCCGGTGCCGAGGGTGGGGCTGCGAACTCCCCGGGCGTCCTTTCCGGCAACGTCATTCAGGTTCCGATTCACATCCCGGTCAACGTCTGCGGCAACACGGTGAACGTGATCGGTCTGCTCAACCCCGCGTTCGGCAACGCCTGCCTCAACGACTGAATGCCGGTCGGCTGAGCCCAGCGCTCACTGCCCGTCCGCCCCGGATCGCGTCTCGTGCGCGATCCGGGGCTTTCCTCTTTTGCGCGTGCTCCGTTCCGCGAGTTCACAGAGCTGCCGGATGCGACGGAGCGGCCGAAGCCATTCCGCATCGCCCGAGGCGCAGTGCGCCGGCGGCTGGAGGCGGACACCCGGACAGCTGCGCGGAACGGAGCACCTGACAGTGCACCACTCATTCCCCTCGCGGAACCCCCTGTGACACTCGTTCCGGTGATTAGTCATGCAATCGATCGAGTGGTCCACCAGAAAAGGCAGACCGTGCAGTTGCCCGACCGGAACCGAATCGTTACCCAGGTCGAAAGCGGCAGAAGTCACAGGTAAAGAAGGCTTGTGCGGCGTGGGGACGCGCCCGGAACAGATGCCGCTGCAGAAGGGAACCTGAAAGTGAAGTACGCGAAGACTGCTGCGTTCGTTGCCGGTTCCGTGGTTGCTCTCGGAACGGCTGCTCCCGCCTTCGCCGTTACCACCGCCACGGCCCCCAGCTTCAGCCTCGACGGCGGCGTCAACCAGGTGCTGGCCGCAGCCCCGCAGGGCGTCGACCCGATCGTCGACACCGTCGGTGGCGCCACCGATTCGGTACAGAAGAAGGGCACCGTCACCAAGGTCGCCGGTCAGGCCACCGGTGCGGCCGGGAGTGCGGCTCCGCTGTTCGGCGGCGTGCCCCTCGGCGACTGATCCGTCATAGGGCGGCAGTTCCCCCGCTCATTCGCGGCGTTCGTATCTCTTCGGTACCGCTACCGCGCACTCGGCAACATCCGGAAGGCGGAAGCGCCGTTCGGGTGAAGTGTCACAACCAATTCCCGCCGCAGCGAGTTGATCAAAGCGCTCCGGACAGGCGGGCACAGGAAACCCAGAAGGGCTATTTCGTGATCAAGAAGATTATGGCCTCGGCAGCAGTCGCTGCTTCGATCGTCGGCGTTTGCGCCGCGATCGCCCCGCAGGCCATGGCCATCGGCAACGACACCGGTACGACGTCGGTCAACGGCAACGGTTCCTCGCAGTCGTTCGGCAACTCCGAGACCCGTGGTGACTGGAGCCCGCAGTTCGCGCTTGTCCAGGGCTCGCTCAACAAGCCCTGCGTCGGTCTCCCGGCCAAGGCCAACGTCGGTTCAGCCCTCGGCGTCGTCCCGGTCGCGGTCCAGGACGTCAACGTCCTGTCCTCGCCGCAGAACCAGCAGTGCACCGAGAACTCCACCCAGGCCAAGGGTGACGAGGCGCTGTCGCACGTCCTGGACGACATCCCGGTCCTGTCCGGCAACGGCACCGGCAACAACTAGGGCCCGGCCTCACCGCGCCGGACGCACTTTCCTGATGCCTCCACGGGGCCAGTTCTCACGCGGCAGCCACTCCTCGGCGGCCCGGACGGACTGGCCCCTCGGCATGCCCCGGCCCGCCGGAAACCCTCGATGGAGGGGCCGCGCTGGGCCGGTTGCCGTAGTGACGGCTGCGGATGCCCGCTGCACCGGGTAAAGGCCCGACATGGACCATTACGACAGTCAGCGCCCGCGGGGCCGGCACCGGCACACGGAGGACATCACACCCATCTACGACCGGCTGCTCGCCGAGTGGCAGGCAATTCAGCGGGACCGGCAACAGGCCGTTCCGCGCCCCGAGTCCGATCCGCCCTGCGCGGGTCGCCTCGTTCCCGCGGCGCGCACCTCCGGCGAGACCTTCGGTGGCTGAGCGGACACGACCGAACTCATGCCGGTTCCAACTCATTTGAGTGGTACTGCGGAACCGATGCTTCCGTATCCGGTTGATTCAGTACGTTCCAGAACGGGACGCTCTGAAAGGTGAGGCGTGATGAAGAAGATGATGGCCGGCGCGGCAATGGCCGTATCCCTGGTCGGTCTGTCGGCTGCCGTGGCCCCCGCGGCCATGGCGATCGGCAACGACCAGGGAACCACGTCGGTCAACGGCAATGAGACACAGCAGGAGTTCGGCAACAGCGTGACCCAGGGCGATGGCAGCCCGCAGCTGCAGCTCGTCCAGGGCTCGCTGAACAAGGCGTGCGTCGGCCTGCCGGCCAAGGCCAACGTCGGCTCGGTCGCGGGTCTGCTGGTGCCCGTCGCGGTCCAGGACATCAATGTCCTGCACTCGCCGCAGAACCAGCAGTGCGCCGAGAACTCCACCCAGGCCAAGGGTGACGAGGCGCTCTCGCACATCGTGGACGACGTCCCGGTCCTGTCGGGCAATGGCGCCGGCAACAACTGACGCTGCGTGAGCTGCGGGTGGTCCAGGGGGCACGCCCCCTGGACCACCCGCACTCCCTGGTGGGTCCGAGCACGACGATGCCCACCGCTCAACGGGGGGCGGTGGGCATCGGACGGGCCGGGCCGACGGATCAGCCCAGGGAGCGCACCGGCAGAAGACAGTGGGCGGAGGTCCCGACGACCTCTTCGTCGGCGGCGAAGGAGCGCAGCAACTCCTCGCTGACCGGCCGGCCCGGCACCGCCGCCGGCCACGGGCGGGTGGCGAACATCGCGTACACCTCTCCCTGGTCGCGAGCCGCGACCAGCCACTGAGGGGGGACCCGGTACTGCGCGGTGAAGTGAGGCAGTGTCAGCACGGCCTGGCCGGCCTGGACGAGGAGCTTGACCGGGAGGCCCGGCGTCTCGGCGGCGCGCATGAGACCGGCGCCGACCGGCAGCCCGCAGCGCTCCAGGGCCACGCGCATCGCGGCCTCACCGGCGGCCGGGCCGTCCGTCCCGTCGCCCAGCGAGTAGACGAGAAGGAAGGCGACATCGTGTCCGCCCTCGGGGTGCTCGCCGCTCCACCCGATCAGGGAGAGCGTGCCCAACTGGGCTTGTGTGAACGTGCTGGCGGCGGTCTGGGGTGAGGTCATGCTCGGCACCATAACGGCCATGGACCGGTCGTTGTGCACCTGTATCACCTGATCGAGGGAGACTTCGTGACAACTGCGACGAACGTTCGGGGCCGGTGCGCCCGCCAGGACCTGAGGCAATAAATGCGTTGACGACGTCAGGTGCCCCCCGGCTATCGTGTGCAGCGTTGCGACCGGCGGACATGCTGCCGGTGTCGGCCCGTGCTGTGAACCAGGAGGTGAGGACATTGATGACTGTCGTTGTGATGGGCGCTGCCCACAACCGGAAGTGCATCGTTCTCACCCCCGTGGTCGCCGGCTGACCTTCTCCGTACTTCTCCGCGCCCGAGTGCGCGTTGCCGGGGCCGCCCTCCGAAGGGTTTCCCTTGTCTTTCTCCGCGCTTTCCCCGCTCTCCTCCCTCGCCGGCCCGTCCTCGTCGCATCCGCTGTCGCCGTACGGCTGGGACGACGCCTGGGCGGCCGAGTTCGCACCGCACGCCGCAATGGGTCTCCTGCCCGGACGGGTGGTGCGGGTGGACCGCGGTCAGTGCGATGTCGTCACTCCCGACGGCACCGTCCGCGCCGACACCGCGTTCGTCGTTCCCCGTGACCCGATGCGGGTCATCTGCACGGGCGACTGGGTCGCCGTCGACCCCGAGGGTGATCCGCAGTTCGTACGGACACTGCTGCCGCGGCGCACCGCCTTCGTGCGCTCGACGTCGTCGCAGCGCTCCGAAGGACAGGTGCTCGCCACCAACGTCGACCACATCGCCATCTGCGTCTCGCTCGCCGTGGAGCTCGACCTGGGGCGGGTGGAGCGCTTCCTCGCGCTCGCCATGTCCAGCTCCAGCGGTGACGCGCTGCTGCGGGACGGTGCGTCCCCCACGGACGGCACAGCACAGCCGATCGTGGTGCTGACCAAGGCCGATCTGGTGCCGGACGCCGGCACGCTGTCGTATCTCGTCCAGGACATCGAGGCCATCGCGCCCGGTGTACAGGTGCTGCCCGTCAGTTCCGCCACCGGGGAAGGGCTTGACGTCTTCGGCGCCGTCGTCGCGGGCGGCACGAGTGTGCTGCTCGGAGTGTCCGGCGCGGGCAAGTCGACCCTTGCCAACACACTGCTCGGCGACGACGTGATGGTCGTACAGGTCAACCGTGACGTCGACGGCAAGGGTCGGCACACCACCACGACCCGCAATCTGCTGCTCCTGCCCTCCGGGGGCGTACTGATCGACACCCCCGGACTGCGCGGGGTCGGCCTCTGGGACGCGGAGACCGGAGTCGGTCAGGTCTTCTCGGAGATCGAGGACCTGGCCCGGCGATGCCGGTTCCACGACTGCGCCCATCAGTCCGAGCCCGGCTGCGCGGTACTCGCCGCGATCGACGACGGTTCGCTCTCCGAGCGGCGCCTCGACAGCTTCCGCAAGCTGCTGCGTGAGAATCAGCGCATCGTGGCCAAGACCGACGCCCGGGTACGGTCCGAGATGCTGCGTGAATGGAAGCGCAGGGGGGCCGAGGGCCGGGCGGCCATGGACGTGAAGCGGGGCCGCGTGCGGTAGCGCCGGGGGTGCCGGGTCGACGTCCGAAAACCGCGAGTGCGCCACCGCTCGGTGGCGCACACTGGACGGTGTGATGGACGAACGGACCAGGTACGAGGCGGTGAGCAGCCGCGACGCGCGTTTCGACGGGGAATTCTTCTTCGCCGTCGAGACCACCGGCATCTACTGCCGGCCGAGCTGCCCCGCCGTCACCCCCCAACGGAAGAACGTCCGGTTCTTCCCGACCGCCGCCGCTGCCCAGGGCAACGGCTTCCGGGCGTGCAGGCGCTGCCGCCCGGACGCCGTTCCCGGGTCCGCGGAGTGGAACGTACGGGCCGATGTCGTCGGTCGTGCCATGCGGATGATCGGCGACGGTGTGGTCGACCGGGAGGGCGTGCCGGGGCTTGCCCACCGGCTCGGGTACAGCTCACGCCAGGTGCAGCGACAGCTCAACGCCGAGCTGGGCGCCGGCCCCGTTGCGCTGGCCCGCGCCCAGCGGGCACACACCGCGCGGGTGCTGCTCCAGACGACGGGGCTGCCCGTCACCGAGATCGCGTTCGCGTCCGGTTTCGCCAGCGTGCGCCAGTTCAACGACACGGTCCGGCAGGTCTACGCGCGCACGCCGAGCGCACTGCGGGCCGAGGCCAGGACCGGACTGGGAGCACCGGTACGGGAGGCGCGCACGGCCGGGATTCCGCTCCGGCTCGCCCACCGGGGACAGTACGCCGCCCGGGAGGTCTTCGATCTGCTGGCCGGCGAGACGGTCGCCCGGGTCGAGGAGGTCAGCGGTGAGCCCGGCGCGCGCACCTACCGGCGCACCCTTAGGCTGCCGTACGGCACGGGCGTCGTCGCCGTCGACGAGCGGTCCGCCGGGGCATGGCTGGACGCCAGGATCAACCTTACGGATCTGCGCGATCTGACCACGGCCGTGCAGCGGCTGCGGCGCCTCTTCGACCTGGACGCCGATCCGTACGCCGTCGACGAGCGGCTCGGCGCCGACCCCGGGCTGGCACCGCGCGTCGCGGCCCGCCCCGGGCTGAGGTCGCCGGGCGCCGCGGACCCCGAGGAGTTCGCCGTACGCACACTGGTGGGCCGGGAAGAGGCCGAGCGGCTCGTGGAGACGTACGGGAAGATCCTCGACGTGCCCTGTGGCGGTCTGACGCATGTGTTCCCGGAGCCGGGGGTGCTGGCGGGCGCGGCGGACGACCCGGCGCTGCGGGCGCTCGCGGCCGCGCTCGCGGACGGGACCGTACGCCTCGACGCCGGGGCCGACCGCGACGAGGCCGAGCAGGCGCTGTTGCGGCTGCCGGGGATCGGTCCGGCAGCCGCGGCGCTGATCAGGATGCGGGCGCTCGGTGATCCCGATGTGGATCCGGACGGGTCGCCCGGGTCGGAGCGGTGGCGGCCTTGGCGTTCGTACGCCGTGCGGCATCTGGACTGCCGGTGAGCTCAGCCCCGTCGAGGGCCCGCATGCTTTTCACCCGGCCGGAATTCGGGATCGGCCTCTCAGCAGATCGGCCACTTCCGCCACACAGCGATCGATCTCGAGGGCCTGCCGTTGCAGCATGTCGTAGTCCTCGCCCCAAGGGTCGGGGAACGTGTCGTCGGCAGCGCGGACCGGCCCGTGGCTCCCCCGGGCGGCGGCGGCCGCCGCGATCACCTCGCGCGGCGGCGCGTCCGGCCGGTTTCTGTGCGCCAGCCGGACGAACTCCTTGACGGTGAAGCAGCGCCGTAGAGCCGTCGGGCACAGTCGGGCGGCCGACTCGCGGTGCTCACGCTCCATTCCCAGGACCAGTGATGCGTCCGCGACCAGGCGTGCGGTCAACGGCCGGGTGACGAACCCCGAGCCGTCGCCACCCAGTTCGGTCAGCACGGAGAGGGTCGCGGGGTGCATGCCCTGCCCGTTCGGTGCCTGCGTCCCGGCGCTCGTCACCTGTGCGCCCGGCAGCCGGGGGGCGAGCAGCCGCTCGGCCAGCGGGGAGCGGTGCATGTTCCCGGTGCAGACGAAGAGGACTCTCAGCCGGGCAGTCGCGTCTTCAGCCATGTGTATGTCTCCTCGATGCCCTGGCGCCGGTCGATTCCGACAGCGCCGTCACTCGGACCCACTGAGCGGGACGGTCACAGTGGTGCGCGGACGCGGCGCCGGCAACGGCGGGACGGGCTCGCCGACTCCGTACCCGTATCCGTATCCGTAAGCCCGGTTCCTGGGCTGGGGGGTCATGCTCAGGACCGTGCCGAGGGTGCGTGCGCCCACCGCGTGCAGTGAGTCGGCCGCTGCGCGGATCCGGTCGCGCGGTGTCTTCCCCGCCCTCACCACCAGCAGCGCTCCCTGGGCGAGTGGCCCGAGCCCCACGGTGTCGGCAACGGGCAGCAGCGGGGCGCTGTCCACGATCACTGCCTCGTAGCGCTGGGCGAGTTCGCCCAGGACCTCGCCCATCCGCTTCGAGGCCAGCAGCTCCGCCGGATTGGGCGGAACCGGACCGCTGGTGAGGACGTTGAGCGCGCCCGCGGCCTGCTGCATGACCTCGTCGACCCCGGCGCGCCCGATGAGCACGCTGGTCAGGCCGGCATCCTGCACCAGCCCGAACGCCTGCGCCACCCGCGGGCGGCGCAGGTCACCGTCGACCAGGACCGTGGAGATGCCGGTCTCGGTCAGGGCGAGGGCCAGATTGATGGCTGTGCTCGTCTTGCCCTCGCCGGCGAGTGAGCTGGTCACGATCACGATGCGGGGACGCTCACCGATCTGCGCGAACTGCAGATTCGTCCTCAGGTGCCGGAATGCTTCGGCCCGGGCGGAGTGGGCGGCGGTGCTCATCGTGTCCGTCCGGCGTGTGGCCGACTTGTCGAACGGGATGGCGCCCAGCACGGGAAGCCCGGTGAGCTCGGCGAGTGCGGTCACGTTGTTGACGGTGGTGTCGCACACCTGCCGGGCCACGGCGATACCGGAGCCGATCAGCAGACCGGCAAGCACACCGGCGGAAAGATTGAGTCCGGGGCTGGGGGAGACAGGCTCGCCGGGAACGGCGGCCGTCTCGGTGATCCCGAGCCGGACCGGCGACCGCTTGGAGCCCACGGGGGTCTCCAACTCCTCGACGACCCGGCTGAATCGCCTGGCCACTTCATTGGCGACCGCCGCGCTGCGTTCCGGATCCTCGTCGCTGACCGTGATGTCCACGAGCACCGTGCCGGCCGGTGCCTGTGCGGTGATGCGGCCTGCCAGCTGGTCGGCAGTGAAGGGGAGACCAAGCTCCTGGACGACCGTGTCCGTGACTTGACGGCTGGTCACGATGGCGGCGTACGACTGGACCCGGGCCACCGAGAAGCTGCTGCCCTGGTTGAGTTCGGCTGTACCGCGGCCTGCGGAGGCCGATACGAACAGCTGGGTCCGGGCTTCGTAGACGGGCGTGGTCGAGGCGGTGACCGCCCAGCCCGAGCCTGCTCCCAACAAGGTACAGAAGGCGACAACCGGCCAACTACGGGCCAGCGCCCTCAGGATGCTGCGGAGTTCCACTCAGTACACCTCATCGGGTTGTTCGGCCCCCACCCGGCCAGCCTATGCAGGGTATGGGCATTTATCCGTGAATGATGGTGTTTGTGAGTCAAGGAGTTCGGGTGATGTTGCCCCATGTTGCTGTTCTGATGACCAGTCACAACCGGCGGGAGAAGACCCTGTCGGCACTGCGTGCACTCGACAGGCAGCGCGGGCTGCCCGACCGAACAACTCTCCGAGTCCACCTGGTCGATGCGGGCAGCTCCGACGGCACACCGGAGGCCGTCGGCCGCGGGCATCCGGACGTCGAGGTCGTATCGGTCGGTACGGACGTCTACTGGGGCCACGGGATGCGTGTCGCGAGCCGCTGTGCCGACGACGCCGATGGGCAGGCGGGTACGCGAACGCACCGGTGGACACACCAGCTGTGGCTGAACGACGACGTGGAACTGGCACCGGACGCCGTAGCGGTGCTGCTGGAGACCGCCCGGAGGGTGGGACCGCACGCCGTGATCGTCGGCGCGGTCCGCGGAAGAGGTGGATGCACCACATATTCGGGTCGCCGAGGCAGATCGCTCAGGCTCGTGGAGCCCACAGGCCGGCCTGAGCCCTGCGACACGTACAACGGAAATGTCGTTCTGCTGCCGCGCGCGGTACACGACCGGGTCGGTGATCTCGACAAGGTGTTCCGTCATGGCATGGGCGACTACGACCACGGCTTCCGGGCACGCCGGGCCGGTGTGGCTGCCTTCGTCGCCCCGCACCACGTCGGCGTCTGCGAGAGCAACCAGCGGCTGACCGGTTCGCGCGAGCCGGGCATCGGGGTCGGCGAAGCGCTGCGCCGGCTGACCTCGCAGCGTGAACTGCCGCTGCGCCAGTGGTGGGTGTACTGCCTGCGGCACTCCTGGCCATGGGCCCCGGTGCTGATGTTCTCCCCCTATGTGAAGACAGCGGTACGGGCGGCCCTCGACCGGAGCCAGAGGTGATCGAATGTTGCTCGACCCCACAACCTTGCTGTGGGCAGCGGCGGGGCTGACCGGAGTCGGAGCACTGACCACGGCCCTGTACCGGTGGACGGCATTCGGCCTTGTCCTGTTCGTCGTTGCGCAGATCCATCAGTCGTTCCAGGAGAGCGGGGCGGCAGGGCCGGACGTGCGGGACACCGGCGTCGACGTACTGCCCACCGACGTAGTGGCCGTTTGCCTCCTTGCCGCCGCGGTGCTCCGGATCGTGCACGCGGCCCGCCGAAGCGACGCGGACGGAGCCCCATTGCGGCCCGTCGTGGCCGCCCCGCTGCTCCTGCTCGTCGCCATGACGGCCTGGTCACTGCTCAACGGCGGAATCCTGTTCGGCCTGCCCACCGCCGGCAACGAGGCCAGGACCGGGTTCGTACACCTGCTGTCCGCCGCCCTGTACGTGGCCGTCCTGCCGCCCGGCACGGCGCTGGTCCGTACGGTGACCCGACTGTGGGCCGCCACCGCGGGTGTGCTCGCCGTGTTCGCCGTGCTCTGGTGGCTGCGCGTCGGTATCGGCTCCAACTCCGATCGGGTCATGGTCGACGGGGTGCTCACGGACGCCCGTGCGCTCGGGCCCGAACAGGCCCTGCTCATCGGGCAGGCGGCCGTCGCCCTTCTCTGTCTGGGCGGGAGGGCCCGTGCGGCAGCCTGGCCGCTGCTGGTTGCGGTGGTGCTGATGCAGCACCGCACGGCCTGGGTGGCCACCGGCGTGATGGCAGCGGGCTGGCTTCTCTCCCGCCGCGGCCGCGGCGGATCCCGGGGCACCGCGGTGGCCCTGCTGGCCTGTGGCGTTGCGCTGCTCCTGCCGGTCGCCGCCTACGGCGGTGACGTGGCGGAGAGCCTCGCTTCGTCGGGTGAGGACGACCGCACACTGATGTGGCGCGTCGACGGATGGCTGGGGCTGCTGCCCCAGCTGGGGGGCGTCCAGGACTGGCTGCTGGGCCTGCCGTTCGGATCGGGGTACGCCCGGCTGGTGGACGGCGGTCTGGTATCCGTATCACCGCACAACTACTACCTGCAGGTGCTTCTGCGGCTCGGCCTGGTCGGTCTGGCCGCCCTGCTCACCCTGTACGTCGCGGTCTGGCGCACGACCGGCCCCGGCGTTGCGGGACCGGTGATGGCACCCGCCACCGCTTCGGCCCCGGCCGAGCCGGACGCCGACGACCGGGCCCGCCTCCTGCTGCGTCTGCTGCTCTGCAGCCAGCTGGTCTTCTGCATCACCTATCCGCTCTTCCCCGAACAGGCCGTGGTGCTAGGCCTGCTGGCCGCCCATGCGCGGCCGCTCGGCAGAGCCGTCTCCCGTACACCCAAGGAGTTCCCATGTCCAGGACGACCGCTCTCATCACCGGAATCACCGGTCAGGACGGCTCGTACCTAGCCGAACTGCTGCTCGGCAAGGGATATGAGGTGCACGGACTGATCCGCCGCTCCTCGTCGTTCTCCACCGGCCGGATCGACCACCTCTACCAGGATCCGCACGAGGCGGACTCCCGGCTGCGGCTGCACTACGGCGACCTCGCCGACGGCTCCCGTATCGCCGCCCTGCTGGACCGCATTCAGCCGCATGAGGTCTACCACCTGGCCGCCCAGTCCCATGTCCGTGTCTCGTTCGACGAACCGGAGTTCACCGGCTCCACCACCGGACTCGGCACCACCCGTCTGCTCGAGGCCATCCGGATGACCGGCCTGCCCTGCCGCTTCTACCAGGCGTCGAGCTCCGAAATGTTCGGCACATCGGCGCCCCCGCAGTGCGAGCTCACACCGTTCCATCCGCGCTCCCCGTACGCGGCCGCGAAGGTGTACGCGTACTGGATCACCCGCAACTACCGTGAGGCGTACGGCATCCACGCGGTCAACGGCATTCTCTTCAACCACGAGTCGCCGCGCCGCGGTGAGACCTTCGTGACCCGGAAGATCGCCCGGGCCGCCGCCCGCATCGCCAGTGGCGAGCAGCAGTTCCTGCACATGGGCAATCTGGAGGCGCGCCGTGACTGGGGATACGCCCCCGAGTACGTCGAAGCGATGTGGCGCATGCTCCAGCGCGACCGGCCGGACGACTACGTCGTGGCCACCGGCACCAGTTACAGCGTCCGTGACTTCCTGACGTTCTGCTTCGAACACGTCGGGCTGGACTGGGAGAAGCACGTCCGCTTCGACGAGAGGTACCTGCGCCCGTCCGAGGTGCCGGATCTCGTCGGTGATGCGTCCAAGGCGGAGCGCGAGCTGGGCTGGCAGTCCGTCGTGCACGCCCCCGAACTCGCCCGGATCATGACCGATGCCGAGGTCAGGGCGGTTGTGGCATGAGCGCGCCTTCGGTGCTGCACCTCAGCAACGAACCCTCGCTGCAGGCGGGTCCGCGTTTCTCCCGGGCGTTTGCCGGATTCGAAGCGTCCGGTTCGCTGCGGTGCACTGTTGTCTCACCACGTGCCCTGCTCGCGGAGGGTGCCACACCGGAGGAAGCCTTCGCCCGGACGGTCTCCGCCGCCCGGGAAGCCGCCCCGGACCTGGTGTTCGTCCAGACACCGGGGCCGTTTCCCTGGAACGACGAGCGGGTGCGCGCCCTGCTGCACGCCACCGGGTCGCCACCTGTCGTGTTCTGGGACGGGGATGCCTGGGGCGGACGGAAGGCCCTGCCGGGCTCCGCGCTCGCGTGGCTGCGCCGTGCGGACCAGGTCTTCACGGTGGCAGCCGGGCAACAGGCGGAGCTCTTCCGGTCGGTGTCCCGCGGACACGTGAGGTACGTACCGCATGTGCTGCCCCCGGCGGTCGACCCACCGGACGGCGCAGCGCCGGCTGATGCGGGGCGGACCCCGGCGAACCGGGCCGACGCCGTAGACGCCGGAACAACAGACCGCCCGGATGTGGCCGTGGTCGGGAACCGCTATCTCCGGTTCGGCGTGCTCGAGCGGGTGGCGGGCAGCCGTGACCGTGCCCGCCTGGTGCGTGGCCTGCAACGCATCCCCGGCATCCGGACCGCCGTGTACGGACATGGCTGGCGCGGCCCCGGCGCCCGCGGCCCGCTGCCGTTCGCCGCGCAGCTGTCCGCCCTGGGCCGGGCCCGGATCACCGCGGGCTGGGACCACTACAACCGTCACCACGGCTACTTCTCCGACCGTCTCCCCATCGCCCTGTGCGCCGGCCGCGCCCACGTCACATCGCGCCAGCCGGGGATGGACTGGCTCCCGGGCCCCGATCACGGTCTGTACCTCGCGGACACCCCGGCCGCGGCGGTCTCGGTCGTCGAGTCCCTGCTGACCGAGGAGCCCGCGGAACTGGATTCTGCGGCGGCGCGGGGCGCTGCCTGGGTGCGCGAGCGCCTCACCGACCGTGAGGCGCTGTGCCACATGCTCGGCGGGTACGTTCCGTTGCCCGCTCCGCCCGCCGACCCGTGGGCACGCTTCGCATGAGCGTCCCGACCGGTGCGCCCGCTGCCCCTCAGGAAGACCAGCAAACGGTCGGCCCGCCGGGACGAGGGCAGCGGCGTCGCCGGTGGCGCACCCGGTTCGGCTCCGGTGCACAGGGACTGCTGTGGAACTACGCCGGTTCGCTGCTCGCGGTGTTTCTCCAGCTCGGCTACACCGCCTGCACCGGACGTCTGGTGTCCCCGGCCGCTTTCGGCTCCTACGCCCTCGCCACCGCCACCATCGCTGTCCTCGGCTACGTCGCCAACGGCGGGGTCGCCACCTGTCTGCTGCGGGCTCCGGTGCTCACCCGGCCGCTCGTCCTTCTGGCGCTGCGCATCACCGCGACCGCCGGGCTCTGCTGCTTCCTGGTGGCCCAGCTCGGGGCACACGTCGCGGAGCGGTTCACAGGCACGGAGGCCGGATCGGCGTTCCTGGTGCCGTTGGTGAGGCTGCTCGCCGTCCAGTTCCTCGTCGGGCCGATGGGGCTGGCCGCGACAGCGGCTCTGCGTCGCACGGGCCGGGCCGGCGCATGCGTCCGGCTGGAGCTGCTCGGCCAGGTGGCGGGCTGCGTGGCGTCGCTCACCCTGCTGACAGCAGGATGGAACCCGTACGCGCTCGCTGTGGCCGCTCCACTCGCGTCGGCTGTCACGCTGACCGGCTGTCTGTGGCACCTGGCGCGGGCCGGACTGCAGGGTGGGCCGACTCCCGCCCTCAGCGAACTCCTGGGCCCGTCCACCTTCTTCGCCGGTCACAGCATGGTGCAGTACATCTGCAACAGCGCCCCGCTGTGGCTGACCGGAGCGCTGTTCGGACCCGCTGCCACCGGCCACTTCTCACGAGCGGCGCTGTTCACCGGTCTGCCGCTCACCATGCTGGCTCAGGGCATCACCCGCGCCGTCGCCCCGCTGCTCGCCGAGGCGCGCGGAGCGGCACGGCAACGAGCCGAGCACGACGCGCTCTGTCTGGCCTCCGCTCTGGGATTCATCGGTTTCGGCGCGCTGGCGGCTGCCGGACCGGCGGCCCTGGGCCTGCTGCTCGGGCCCGGGTGGGGGGAGGCCCAGCGGCTGGTGCCGGTCCTGGCTGCCGGCGCCGCACCCGCGCTCATCGCCTCCGTGGGCGACGCGGTCAACCAGGTGCGCCACGAACCGCGCGCACTGATCCGTTCCCAGCTCGCCGCCGCTGCGGCGCTTGCCGCCACCCTGCTGACCGCGATCGCGCTGCGCAACGAACTACTGCTCGCCGCATGCGCGATCGCGATGCCCGCCGCGGCGCACTGCGTGCAACTGGCCACGTGGGGCGGCCTGCAGGCCCGCCTTCTGCTGCGGGCCCACGCGGCTCACGCGGCCCTGGGGGTCGCCCTGTACGCCATCGGTCCCACGGTGGCGCAGCGTCCGGCGGCCGGACTGGCCGCCGCGCTGCTCGTCCTCACCGGTGCGGTACTTCTGCGCAACCGGCTGCCCGGTTATGTCCTGGCCGCACGGTACGGGCTGATCCGCGCCCCGGTCCGTGCCCACCGGCAGCTGCCGTCTCCTGCGCAGGACCGTGTGTACCCCCAGAAGACCGACACGACCCCGGGCTCCGCCCCGACGACAGGAGAAGACTTCCGTGATCAGCCGTCCGCTCGTCCTTCACCTCAGCAATGAGAGCCGGCCGCTCGGTCCGTACACAGGCTTCGCGCCCGCCTTCACCCTGCTCGAGCGGGGGCCGGACGCCGATGCGAACGAAGGCGGACTGCTGCGGTACACATGTGTCCTGCCGGCCGCCGGCGACGCGCTGCCGACCCGGCTGCGGCCCGATCTCGTCTTCGTCCAGGTACCCCAGCCGCACCCGTGGCGCGCCCGGCAGGTGGCCGGCTGGCTGAGTGCGGTGGGATCGCCGCCGGTGGTGGTCTGGGCGGGCGACGCCTGGGGCGGCCTCACCAAGCAGGTACGGCAGCGGGACCTGGCGTGGATGCGCTGCGCGGATCAGATCTTCAGCGTGGCCATGGGGCCGCAGGCGCGGATGCTGGAGCGCCGCAGCGGCCGCCCCGTGCGCTATGTCCCCCATGTGGTGCCGGAGCCGTTCCTGCGCTACCGGAGCGACCACGATCCTCGCGGAGTCTCGCTGATCGGCAACCGGCTGACGTACTGCGGCGTGGAACTCATCCCGGGCGACCGGGCCCGGCAGACGCTGGTGCGGCAGCTGCAGCGGCTGCCCGAGGGACAGTTCTCGCTCTACGGGGCGGGCTGGCGCGGTCCCGGCACGTGCGGTCAGGTGCCGTTTCAGCAGCAGATGGAGGCGATGCGGCGTTCCCTGGTCACGGTCGGCTGGGACCGCTACACCGGTCACACCGGCTACTTCTCCGACCGGCTGCCGATCGCGATGAACTCGGGCCGCGTCCCCGTCAGTTCCCTCCAGCCCGGACTGGACTGGCTGCCCGGCCCCGACGACGGCCTGCACCTGCTCCGCACTCCGGCCGAGGCCGCCGCCCGGGTCCGGGACCTGCTGGCCGAGGACCCCGCACGGCTACTGGCGACGGCCCGCAGGCTGAGGCAGTGGACGGCAGGGCGGCTCACCCAGGGGCACGCGCTGTGCCACATGCTCGGCAGGTATCTGCCCCTGCCCGAGCCGCCGGCCGATCCATGGGGCGGCTTCTGATCCGCCATGCCGGCCGCGCGGGGCGGCCTGCCCGGCGCGGCCGGCGTGGCGGATCAGGAGTTGATGTCCTGGTCCTTGCGCAGCCGCTCGAAGAGCCGTCTCGCATCCGGCTGGGCCAATTCGTCGCGCTCGTGGTCGATCCGCGACGAACGCCGGGGCAGGATCAGGAAGTTGGTGTCCGTGCTGTCGATCGCTGTTGCTCTGTCCACCAGGGTGTACAGCTCCTTGATGGAATTCAGACCCGGATCCGCGGTCATGGACGAGGTCACCGCGCGCAGCAGCGGATAGATCCGGGCCGGGTCCTTCAGCGTTCCGCTGTCCATGATCTTGTCCATCAGCGCCCGCATGAAGCGCTGCTGACGTCCCATGCGCTGGGTGTCGCTGCCGTCGCCGACCCCGAGCCTGGTGCGCACATAGACCAGCGCCTTGGCTCCATCCAGGCGCTGAGTGCCCGGCTTCAGCCGCACACCCGATTCCGGGTCGTACACCGGTACGTCCACCTCGAGCGTGACACCGCCGGCGGCGTCGACGATCTGCTTGAATCCGGAGAAGTCGACCACCACATGGTGGTCGACCCGGATGCCGGTGAGCTTCTCGAAGGTGAGGATGGTGCAGGCCGGCCCGCCCAGCCCGTACGCCCAGTTGAACTGCACCCGCTGAGGGCGCGTGCGGCCGCCGCTCGGCCTCCGGCAGCTGGGCACCTGCACCAGCAGGTCCCGGGGGACGCTCATCAGGGCTGCCGAGGTCCGGTCGGCCGACAGATGCAGCAGCATGGTCGTGTCCGAGCGCTCGGATCCCGTGCCGGCCTCCTTGTCGGAGCCGAGCAGCAGGATGTTCTGTGCACCCCCCGCGGCAGGGCCGGGGCGCCCGTCCGGGATCTGGGACAGGGTCCGCTCGGTCGCCGTGTCGGTGCGGATATTGCCGTCGAGATCTTCATAGAGCATCCATGCGGCAGCTGCCCCGGCCGTGAGCGCGACGGCAGCGGTCAGGGCGGTGAAGCGCAGGACGCGACAGCGGGCGGACCGTCTCGGGACGGTCGGGACCGGTTTTCCGAAGCCGGCCGCGAGCACGCTTCCGCCACCGTGGTCATCGAGCCAGGCACGCGGCATCTGTTCGGGCGGTGGCCCGGTCTGCGGTCCCTGCTCCGGTTCAGGCTGTTCAGCTGACGCTGCATCGGACATCGACGAGTCCTTCCACTCCGTCGGCGAATCTGCGGGCCATCTCCTGCACGGTGTAGAGCGCGGCGTCGGCCCGGCATGCGGCGCTGAACCGGGCCAGACGCTCCGGCTGTTCGAGCAGCCGGGTCACGTGTGCCGCGTACGGCCGCGGGGTGGGTGCGTCGACGATCAGCGCGTTGCGGCCGTGCTGCAGGTAGGAGAACTCGGGGCCGTGAGCGGCGCGCAGGGTGGTGATCAGCGGCGTGCCAAGAGCGAAGGAGTCGACGGCGACCAGACCCACCGCACCCGGCACCATCAGCACATCGGCGACAGCCCCCAGCCGCGCCTTGTCCCCGTCGTTCGCGGTGCCCATGTACCGGACAGGGGCACCCGAGCGCTCCGCCTCCTCGACCAGCGTGCGCTGGGCCCCGTCCCCTGCCACCAGAAGCCGGAAGCCGGGGAGGGCCGCGGCCACCGCCCTGGCCGCCACCAGGAGAAAGGGGATGCGTTTGGCCGCGTCCAGGCCGCCGATGTACAGGCCGGTGCGGCCCTGGCGCAGCCCGTACTGCCGGCGGAGCGCCCCGCGATCCGCGTCGTCCACCGCAGCACCCGCGGCCACCAGGGACGTCGTGTCGATGGTGTTGTGCAGCACGGTCAACCGCCGGGCAGGGAAGCCTCCGGCGACGACATGCCGGGCCCCGGCCTCCGTGTAGGCGAAGAACCAGTCGGCCCGATTCGTCAGCAGGCGTTTCGCGCTGCGCAGCGGGCCCGGTTCCGGGCGGGTGTACGTCGCGCCGTGGCCCCAGAGCCCGACCGGCGGCCCTCCGCTGCGCAGCAGTGGCCGGTAGCTCTCCATGGCGTGCAGCGACTGGGTGAGCACGAGTGCGTCGCAGTCGTGCGCGAGGGAACCCAAGCGCCGCCGTACGAGATGCCGGGGGCCGCAGCGCAGGGTCTGCTGCGGAAGCTCGATGGCACCGGGGAGACGCTCGTCGTAGCCGCGCGAGGTGTCCTTGCCCCAGGGACGTCCATGAGCAAGCGTCAATTCGATACCACGTGCGGCGAGTTCCGGAACGAGATGCCGGTAGAACGCCACCCGGTACGCGGGTACGTGCGGCTGAACGACGACCACCCGCTTCATCCGCTCTCCGAGGTCGTGGCCAGTGACAGGGGAACGGCGCCGTCGCTTGCGTTGCCGACGCCCGCCAGAGGTCTGTGCGCGGCCGGCTGCGGTGCACGGGGGAGGGGTGCCGTCGAACGGCACAGCCGCTCATAGAGTCCCAAGGTCCGCTGCAGCCACAGAGATTCCCCGTACTGCCGCAGATATACGTCCCGGCAGTGCGTCCGCAGAGCGGGAAAGTCCCTGCTCGCCGCCTGCAGGGCGGCTGCGAGGGGGGTGTGCCACGAGATGACCGTGCCCGTGCCTTCGCGTTGCACCGAGGCGGCCACGGCGGAGCCGCCGAAGACGAGCACCGGGAGGCCTGCCACCAGCGCCTCCAGGTACACCAGCGGCAGACCTTCGAGCCACTGACTCGGGAAGACCAGCCCTCGGTAGCTGGCCAGGGTGGGGCGCAGCGTGTCCCGGTCGACGGGGCCGAGGAAACGTACCGACGACGGTGCGTGTCTGCGGCATTCCGCGTCCAGGGGGCCGTTGCCGATGACGTCGAGCCGCTCACCGCCGGGCCACCGGCGGAGCAGGTCGAGGATGCCCTTTTCGGGTGTGAGCCGTCCCACGTACACCCAGGCGTCCTGCTGCCCGGCGGGCTGAGCAGTCACGTCGGGGACGAAGTTCGGGATCAACTCGGCACGGGCGGGCGGCAGTCCGGTCGCGAGATAGGTGTCCCGGCTCAGCTCGGACAGGAACACCACCCGATCGGCCCGGCGCAGCAAAGGGTCGTCGGCCGCCCCCTTCAGGCCCGCCCAGGCGAGCGGCAGCGTGGCGAGGCGGGAGTCCCGGTAGCAGCCGTGACGCAGCCCCGCCCACCGATCGCCATCGGGACACCGGGTGCATGAGGCGCCGTCGCGGTGCAGAGTCGCCGCGGCGCACATCGGCCGGTAGTTGTGCAGCGTGGTGACGAGCGGCCCTTTCCACGATTCGACCCAGCGTCGACCGAAGTTGGGGAACAGATTGTGGATGTGCACGACGTCGGGTGCGAATGCGCGCAGAGCGCGCGCCGGGGAGCGCCCCCGTCCGGTGGCCACGGTCACCGCGCAGCCCAGTGGGTACAAGGGCTTGGTGCGGAGAGCGTCGGTGTGGGCGGCGTGCACGAGCACCTCGTGTCCGGCCCGGTGCAGCGCGGCGGCCTGGTCGCGCACGGCCTCGTTCTCACCGCCGGGCACGGCCGCTCCGTAGAAACTGTGGACCAGCGCGATTCTCATACGAGGGCCTCGGCGACGGCGGGTGGCCGAGTGGCCGCGGGCTCGCAGTCCCGGAACAGCACGAGGTCGCACTGGAGCATCCGTCCGTCGCGAGGGTCGGTGAAGCCGGGCACGACGGACATCAGGCTGAGTCCCAGTTCTCCCTGCGCCAGGTCCAGCGCCTGATTGAAGAGCAGTCCCCCCTCGTAAAGGGGCACGAAGGACGTCTCGGTCTGCAGACCTCTGCACGCGTGTGCGCAGGCACCTGCTCCGCGCAGCACATGCGCCTCGTATCCCTGGACATCCAGCTTGAGGAAGACGTGCTCGCCGGCGGTGGTGATCTGCGGCCACAGCTCGTCGAGTCTGCGCACCTCGACCGTTTCCGTGCCGGTGTAGGAGGCGTGGGGTGCGGCGGCCCGGTGACTGGGCAGCATGGGCAGAACGGAGCTGCTGGCACCGGAGTTGCCCGCGACGTTCATCGTCGTCGTGCAGGACCGGTCGCCGAGGGCGTACGGCAGCACGGTCCAGAGCGGATCGCCGGCCGCTGTGCGGTTGAGCTCGGCGCGCGCCGCACTGAGCGGTTCGAACGAGACGATGCGGCCGTCGTATCCGGAACGGCGCAGCATCGTCCCGTACCCTCCGGCGTGCGCCCCGACATCCAGCACCAGATCGATCTCGTACCGCTTCAGCAGCTGGACGAGTTGGTGGCCGCCCCAGGAGGCCGGGTAGCGGGCAATGTCGATACCGAAGCGCTGTGCGACGGTCCGTACGCGGTGGAGAAGAGTCATGTCCGTGCTCCTTTGTATGCTGCCCAGATGAACCGGGGATGGCCCCACAGCACCCGGCGCCACAGCCGGCGTGGTTCGCTGCAGAGCCGGAACAGCCATTCCAGGCCGCCTCGTTGCATCCAGAGCGGGGCCTGTGCCTTGTTGCCGGACACAAAATCGAAGGCCGCGCCCACTGCCACATAGACGGCCGGATGCGCAGCGGCGAGGCGGGCCGCCTCGTGGTCCTGTTTGGGGGTGCCCAGACCGAGCCAGACGATGTGTGCACGACTGGACCGGATCCGGTCCAGCTGCTCCTGCCGTTCCCCGGCGGTGAGTTCACGGAACGGCGGAGCCTCGGAACCCACGATGCGCGCGGCAGGGAACCGGGCCCGCAGTTCGGCGCCGAGTGCCTCCAGCACCTCGGGGGTCGAGCCCAGGAGGTAGTGGCGCAGGCCGGCTTCCTGCCCGGTGCGGAAGACATCGAGGAACAGGTCGGGGCCGTACACGCGCATCGGCGGAACGTTCCGGTGGACGAGCCGGTTGGCCCACACCACGCCCTGCCCGTCAGGGAAGTTGAGCGTGGCCGCACGAAGGGTCCGGTGCAGGCGTGGATCGCGGTCGGCGAGCGCCAGAGTGTAGGCGTTGCAGAGGTGGACGTCGGCGCCCTCGCCCCGGAGAGCGAGGCGTACGAGGGCGGCCGAGGCGTCGTCGGGAGTGGTGGCCACGACCGGGACACCCGCGCACAGGACGGTGGCAGGGGCCTTCGGCGTGCTGGGGAGACCGGAGGTCCGTTCGCCGACCGGGCCGGCCGGCGGGGCGGCCGCGAGGGGCTCGCGCGCGGCCGTCGCATCGTGGGGCATGAGCGGTGTCATTTCCTCTCTCCGGCGAGATCAGCGGGGGCCCGGCGGGCCGCCGGCGGGCTCATTGCCGCCCTGGCGCGATCACGGCCGTCGCGGTGGTGCGGGATGGCGGGAACCGTGCCCGTCCTGGCTCCGGTGTGCGTGCTGCTGACACCGGTCCCCGAGTTCCGGGCCGCGTACACCGGAATTCTGAGCAGCCCGCCGATCGCGGCCAGCGCACCGGCGATCGGTGCGAGGACCGTCAGCTGAGGCAGCAGCCCCGCGTAGACCAGCGTTCCGACGAGCGCCCCGACCGATGCGCCCAGGCCCAGCACGACAGCCGCTCCCTGCGCGGTGAAGTTGATCCGGCGCAGCCGGTGGGCGATGTGATCGGTGCCGCCCAGCAGCATCGGCCGGGCTGCCCGCCGACGGGAGACCATGACCAGCGCGGTATCGGTGAGGGCAACGACGGTGAGGGCCGGCAGCGATACCCAGTTGGCCCGTCCCTCAGGTGCCGCCGCGTGGACCAGGATGGCCGTGGAGGCGAGCAGAAACCCGGTGAACAGCGATCCGCAGTCGCCGAGGAAGATCCGGGCCGGAGCCCAGTTGTGGATCAGGAACCCGGCGAGCGACGCCATCAGGACGACCAGCAGCAGCACGATCCCGAACTGGCCGTCCACACAGGCGCAGACAAGCAGGCCGACCGCGGTGATCACGGCGGTAGTGCCCATGGCACCGTCGGAATTGTCCAGCAGATTGAAGGCGTTGGTGAGGAAGACGATCCAGATCACAGCGAGCACACCCGCCATCAAGGAGAGACCGGCGAACGACACGACGACACCGGCCGCGCACGTCTCGAATGCCAGCCGGAGCCGGGCGCCGAGTGGACGCAGATCGTCCACCAGCCCGAGCACCGCCACCGCGCTGGAGACGGCGAGCAGGCGCATGACCGCGCTCCCCGGTTCCGTGAGGCCCACCGCCGGTCCCGCGCACATGACCCCGGTGGTGGCCAGGAGGACCGCCACCCCGCCGAGATGCGGAGTGGGGCGCGCGTGCGCCTTGCGGCCGCCCGGCCGGTCCACCGCGCCGACGCGCAGAGCGACTCGGCGGATGCTCGAGGTCAGCATCGCCGCGACCAGCAGTGCGACGACGGCGGACACGACTGCCTGCAGTACGCTCACGCGTCCGCCCTTTCCCCGTGGGTGTGCCGGCGCGAATGGCCGTTGAAGGGCATGCCGATGCCCTGGTTCCTGCTCATGCGTCTGCGCATGTCCGTGCTGCCGCCGTACCCGGTCAGGCCGGCGCGGGCCGCCGTTCGGCCCGCACCTCGCTGATCGTTGCGTCGAGGATGTCGTCGAGGCTGCGCCGTGGGCGCCAGCCGGTCAGTTCCCGCAGCCTGGTGGTGTCCGGAAGCCTGCGCTCGATGTCCTCGAAGTTGGGGCCGTATGCCGTGTCGAAGGGGATCGAGTCGATGCGGGACGCGCTCTCGGCCCGGCTGACGATTCGGGCGGCCAGAGCGGCGATCGAGGTCTCCTCGTCCCCTCCGACGTTGAATACACTGCCGGCTGCCGCCGGATGGCGCAGCAGCAGGAGCAGGGCGTCGACGGCGTCCGCGACATGGGTGAAGCAGCGGCGCTGGGACCCGTCGCCGTAGACCGAGAGCGGCTCTCCCGCCACGGCCTGTCGGACCAGGCGGGGGATGACCATGCCGTACGCCGGGCTCTGGCGGGGCCCGACCGTGTTGAAGAGCCGGACGACCGTGGCGGGCAGACCGTACTCACGGTGATAGCCGAAGGCGAGGATCTCCTCGACGGCCTTCGCCGTGGAGTAGGACCAGCGGTCCACGGACGTGGCGCCGAGCACACGGTCGGCGTTCTCGTTCAGCGGGCCGCCGGAGTTCTTCCCGTAGATCTCCGATGTGGAGGCGAGGAGCACCGGCCGGTGATGGCGCCGGGCCGCCTCGACGACGATTTCCGCACCGCGCACATTGGCGAGGAAGGAAGCCAGCGGCTGCTCGACGATCAGCCGGACGCCCACGGCGGCGGCGAGATGGACGACCGCGTTGCACTGTCCGGTCAGTTCGTCGACGAGCCGTGCGTCGAGCACGGAACCGTGGACGAAGCGCAGCCGCGGGTCGTTCTGTTCGGCGAGGTTCTCCTTGCTGCCGGTGGAGAGGTCGTCCAGTACAACGACGCCGTGCCCTTCGGCGAGTAAGGCATCCGTGAGGTGCGAGCCGATAAAACCGGCACCGCCGGTGACCAGGTACGTCATTTCGGCGGATGAAGCGACAGTCATGTGGCGCCCGTTCGGTTGCGGTATCGGGGTGATGCATGACGGCACCTAAGTGGAGCCGATCCACAATTTAGAGGTTGTATGTCGGAATATGCCGGGAATGACACGAATCGCCGGTTATTGATCGGAGTTCAACACATGGAACCGAACAAGTACGCGCAGGGCGATGGGCGCGTCGACGGGCGTACGGGCGGGCCGACCGCCCCGGTGGGCCACTTGGCGGTCATCGGTCTCGGCTACGTCGGACTGCCGCTGGCGGTACGGGCGGCCGAGGCCGGATTCCGGGTGACCGGTCTCGATGTCGACGAGCGGCGCATCAAGGAACTCGCCTCCGGCGACTCCCATGTCGAGGACATCCCCGACGAACGGTTGCTGGCCGCGCTCGAGTCCGGGAGGCTGCGCATCTCGGAGTCGTACGAGGACGCCACGGGCTTCGACGTCTGTGTGATCGCCGTACCGACTCCGCTGCGCGGCGGCGCACCGGACCTCACCTACATCGAGAACGCGGCCCGCTCCATCGCCCCGCTGCTCACCCCGGGCGCAACTGTGGTGCTGGAGTCGACGACGTACCCCGGAACCACCGAGGACGTACTGGTGCCACTGCTGGAGGCGGGCAGCGGGCTACGCGCGGGCGCGCCGGGACACCGGTGCACGGAACCGGAATTGGAGGGCGGGGCCGACACCGGCGCCTGCTGTGTCACGGACCCGGCGCCGTACTTCCATGTCGGCTACAGCCCCGAGCGTATCGACCCGGGCAATGAGCGGTGGCACCTGGAGAACACCCCCAAAGTCGTCTCCGGCATCGACGACGCGTCACTGCGCAGCGTCGAGGCCTTCTACGGCCGGATCGTCGAGCGGACGGTGCCGGTCGCCTCGCCCCGGACGGCCGAGCTGACCAAACTCCTGGAGAACACCTTCCGGCAGGTGAACATCGCCCTGATCAACGAACTGGCCATGTGCGCCCGTCCGCTGGGTGTGGACATCTGGGAGGCGGTCGACGCCGCGGCAACCAAGCCCTTCGGTTTCATGCCGTTCTGGCCGGGCCCCGGTGTCGGCGGTCACTGCCTCCCGGTGGACCCCTCGTATCTGTCCTGGGAGGTCCGGCGCAAGCTCCAGCACGACGTGCGCTTCGTCTCGCTCGCCAATGAGATCAACGAGCAGATGCCCACCCATGTGGTGCAGCGCGTCGAGGACGGCCTCGGGCGTGAACTGACCGGCGCGGCGGTGCTCGTGCTGGGGCTGGCGTACAAGAAGAACAGCGGTGACGTACGGGAGTCACCGGCCGTCGCCGTGGCGGAACTGCTGAAGAAACGCGGCGCACGGGTACGCGCGGTGGAACCGTACGCCGAACCCCGGCTGCTGCCGGACGACGTCCTGTGTGTGGAGCTCACCGAGGAGGAGGTCGCGGCGGCCGATGCTGTGGTGATCGCCACGGATCACGACGTGTTCGACTACCCGATGGTGCAACGGCATGCGCGCTATCTCTTCGACGCCCGCAACCGCTGCCGCCCCGCCGGGCAGCTGCCCGCGCAGAACGGCGGCCCGATTCAGCCGGCCGGCGGGCTGGACCGCCTCTGAGGCTGATCCCTGCGTGGCTTCCCGTCCTCCTGCGGGAAAAAAACCGACCGGGTCGGCCTGCGGCTGTCGGATCGGGGCGGCGGTGGCGGGCCTCCCAGTCGCTGGGAGTCGAGGCAGGCGCGCTCGGCCTCGCTGAATTCATCGCAGCAGCCTCACGCGCCTGCCCCACCGCCGTCGTCCGACGCACCGGACAGTGGTCCTACGCCCTACGCCCTACGACCTGCGACCGGGTCGGCTCAGACCGGCAGGCCCCAGCGCGGCGCCGCCGCGTTCGGGGCGACCGGACGGATCGTCAGGTCGGGGCGGTCGCCCTCGGCCGTGATCAGCGCCGAGTCGCCCTTGCGGAGGTCGATCCGCACCGTGCCGTCCGCCACCTCCTCGTACGCCAGCGGCCGTCCGTGGCGGTCACGGATCTCGATCGGGCCGTCGATGCCGTGGCGTACGGCGCAGGGGGCGCCCGCCTCGCTGTTCACCCGCACCCAGCGGGTCCGGCCTTCTTCCCGCACCGCGCTGAGCAGGAAAGCGCCCTGGGTACGGAAGTCGTGGACGGTCAGCTCCCGCCAGGCGGCGGGCAGCGCCGGGAAGACCCTGATCGTGCCGCCCCAGGACTGGCACACCATGTCGTGCAGCGACTGGGCCGCCGAGAGCGGGGTCTCGATGACCGGGCCCGACTCCTTGTACATGGTGTTCGCCTGGATGAAGCGGCTCATCAGCTGGCCGAGGTACTTCAGCGCGTCCTCGCCCTTGCCGAGCAGCGCGGACATCGAGGCGGCTCCGGTGAAGGTGTAGCCCTGCAGGGCGCCTTCGAACCCCACCCAGTGGGCGAGGGACTTCTCGATCAGGGCGCGCTCGTCGGGCGTCGCACCTGTCTCGTACAGCGGATAGACGGCGAGCATGTGCGAGTAGTGGCGGTGCGACTTCGCGAACGGGACCCTGGCGCCGATCATGAACCCATTGGCGTCGACCGGATAGGGCGCGAGCCTGGCGAGCACCTCCTGCCAGCGGGCCGTCAGCGGGTCGTGGACGCCGAGCTGCTCGGCCGAGTCCAGCAGGGTGCGGCAGCCCCAACGCAGCAGCATGAGGTCGTAGTTGCAGTCAGGGGCGTTGACGCCGTACTCGGGGGAGAATGTGGCCGGGAGGTGCAGCTTGCCGTCCGCACCGGGCGTCAGGAAGTGCAGGTAGTAGTTGACCGCCTTGCGCAGCAACGGGAACAACGTGTCGCGCAGGATCGACTTGTCCATGGTGTGCCGGTAGGAGAGCCACACGTTGTGCAGCGCCCAGGTGAGATTGCCGACCTCGGGGGTGGGCGAGTCCTGGCCGGGGATGCCGACGCCGTAGCCGCCGTCGGTCACGGAGGCGCCGTTGACCAGCTGGGGGTCGGTGGTACGCGGGATGCTGGCCGAGTCCGCCCGGTAGGGGGCCGCGACCTCGCGGGAGAGCTGGTCCCGGAACTCGCTCAGGGCACGGGTGACGGCGTCCAGCTCCAGATGGTTGGAGCCGTGGATCAGCCAGTACTCCAGCTGGACGTTGAGGTTCCACCAGGTGTTCGGCCACGGGGTGGGCTCCAGCCAGGGACCCGAGGTTGCCATTACGGGCGCGTCCTTGCGGGCCGCCGACGCCGTCTTGTAGAGCTGGATCCAGTAGAAGCGCTGCAGCCGGGCGTCCGGAAGGGACAGGAAGCTCTTCCGGTAGAACCGGTCCCACCAGGAACGGTGCGGGGCGGCGAGCAGTGCGTACGGGAGCGCGGAAGCGGTCTTGACGGTACGCAGCGCGCGGTCACGGGCGGTCGTCTTCGGGTGGGAGTGAGTGACGGTGACGTACAGCGTGCGGCTGTCGCCCCTGGTGCGCTCCCGCCAGGCGGTGACGTGCTGGCCGCCCGCAAGCAGCGGCTGGACGGCGGCGGTCACTTCGCCGTGCTGCTCGACGACGGCGGGCGGGTTGCCCGTGTAACCGTCCGGAAGAGGTTTGAAGCCTGCACGCGGGCTGATGGCATCGGCAGGGTGGAAGACCCAGCGGAAGCCCTGCTCGCCCTCGCTCGGGGTGATTTCGACGGCGAGCAGATCGCTGGAGGAGTGGACGAAGGCGCGGAGCTTCAAGGTGCCCGCGGTGGTGGTGATCGTGCCTTCGAGTTCGGCGGTGCGCAGCCGCATCCACCACTCGATGCCGGTGATGGTGCCGGTCGGTTCCAGGGTGAAGTGCCCGATCGGCAGGCGGGCGAGGCCGAAGAGGGAGCCGAACTCGGCGCGGTGGTCCTGGACCTCGGAGTGCTGGACGTTGAAACGGACGGCCGTGGCCGTGGCGCCCGGCTCGGCGTAGATGCCGGAGCCCAGGCGGCCGTTGCCCAGATACGGGCCCTCGTACCAGGTCGTCGGCAGCTTCTGCCAGAGCAGGTCGGCGTCGTCGAGGACGGTGCGCCAGCTGTCGTCGGGGGAGTGCACGACGGGCGCGGCGGAGGCGGCAGGTGCGGTGGCCGGGGCGGCTGCCCGGGCGGGGACGGCCACGCCGCCCACCACCAGGGCGCCGCCGAGCGCAGTGCTGGTGGCGAGAACAGTTCTTCGGGAGGGGGACGGCGAAGAGGAGGCCGTCCGGGGAGTGCGGGGCGTGCAGGAAGGGTCCGGTGCTGTGGGCAAGGCGTCTCCTGGCGACTCGTACGCAGGCGCATCAATTCATCCGAGCTATTCCTTCACGGAAGGTAGGCACGGGTGATCCTGGCGTCAATAGAGCGGGAGAGATCCGATGTGTTACTTCCTATCTGGACAACATCCAGCCTGATGATCCTCGGGAAGAGGTTCGGACGGTCAGCTCCGGATCACCGCGCCCAGCCACGCCCCCGTCACCAGCAGACACGCGAACAGCTCGACGAGTACGGAGTAGCCGGTGGCCCGCATCACCGAACGGAGCGAGGCCCGGGCTGCCCCGCCGCTGCCGAGCCGCAGCCGCTCCGCGCCGTAGATCGCCCCGACGTATCCCACGATCCCGCCCACCACCGGCACCACGAAGAAGCCCACGATCCCGGCGATCCCACCCAGCATCAGCGTCTTGCGCGGCGCCCCGGACTCACGCGGGCGGCGCGGCCGCAGCAGCGGCTTCAGTGCCTGGTTCAGCAGCAGGAGGGCGGTGGCGCCGATCAATACGCCCCAGGCGGCCGGGCTCCTGTCGGTGAGTGCCCACCACAGCACGGCTGCCCAGACGATCGCCTGCCCGGGCACCCCGGGCACCAGCACGCCGACCAGGCCGAGCAGCATGACCAGGCCCACGGCGATGAGCTGCCACACACCCATCTCACCAGCCTGCCGGAGTCCGGCCGGTCCCGCCCGTCAGCAAGGCGTCGGGCGGGAGCCGTCGGTGCAGCTCAGGGGCATGATGGGGCGTTCTCGAAGCCCTGTCGAAGCCGTGCCGGACGGCCCGCCTCACGCCTGTCTCAGGCCTGTCTCAGGCCCGCGGGGTGCGGGCCACCCAGCCCCGTTCGTATGCATGCCAGCCCAGCTGCAGCCGCGTCGACACCCCGGTCAGTTCCATCAGGCCCTTCACCCGCCGCTGGACGGTCCGCAGCCCCAGATCCAGCTGCTTCGCCACGCTTGCGTCCGTCAGCCCGGCCAGCAGCAGCGAAAGAATCTCCAAGTCGGTCGGATCGGGGCCCACAGTGGTCTCCTGCGCCCAGCCGCTCTCGCCCAGCCGGAGCGGCATGGCTTCGCGCCACACCGCCTCGAAGAGCCCCATGAGCGACTCCAGCAGCCCGGAGGCATGGACGACCAGTGCCGCCGGCTCGGCGCCGCGACCGGTCAACGGCACCATCGCCAGCGAGGCATCCGCGACGACCAGCTTGGTCGGCACCCGGTCGACGACCCGGCACTGCTCGTCCCGGCTCAGCGCCGCCGACAGCTCCAGGATCCCGCTCGGCAGCGCGAGCACCTCGCGCTCGATCACCACCCGGAACGACACCCCGCGGGTGGCGGCCCGCTCCTCGGACTCGTTCTCCAGGCCGCTGACCGCGATCGGGTTCCCGGTGACCAGGGCGCACACCTCGTTCGCCGCCCCCAGTTGCAGCTGGTGGAAGCGGTGCGCCACCGCGCTCGCGCCCGTGACGACCTCGACCAGATCGTGCACGGCGGGCTCGGCGGCATCCGCCCGGTACTCCTCGGCGAGCAGCGCCGCCGCCAGCTCCGCCTGCTCCAGCTCATGGCGCTGCTGGGTGAGCAGCGCACCCAGGGCGACCCCGGGCGGCGCAGCCACCCACCGCCCGGTGCGGGCGGACGACTGGGCGGCGAGGCCCTGCTGCTCCAGCCGGCGCAGCGCCCGCTCGGTCTCCGACTCGGGAAGCCCCAGCCGGTGTGCGAGGTCACTGACCTCCGCCGCCCCCATCGCGACGAGCGCGCGATAGGCGGATTCCTGTCTCTCGTCGAGACCTATGGCTCCCAGCACCCTTGGACCCCTCCCCGGACGCGTCATTTCCGCATCGTTACGCACTCTTCGGCCGGCCGGCTGTGGCGGAAAGCGGCCACGGCGTAAACCCGCCGTGTACATCATCCCTGTCTCGCCCGTACCTCTGCCAATGTGGCGCCACCGCAGTACCAACAACCTCCGGAAACACAGCCTTTGTGCTGCCTTCTTCCGGAATCACCTGGGGAGTGCGATGCGCCCGATATCGCGTACGGCGCTGGGAGCGGCGACAGCCGCCGTCCTGGCGGCCACCGTGGTAGCGCCGTCCGTGGCCGTGCCACAGGACGCGTCCGCCGCGAAGAGACCGCTCACCGGCAGTGCGGCAGCCACCACTGCCGCTGCCGCGAAGGGCAGCAAGCCGGTCACCGTCACCCTGGTCACCGGGGACAAGGTTCTGGTGAGCACGGACCGTTCGGGGGCGGCGTCGGCCACCGCGCTGCCGCGCGAGGACGGCACCGTGCCACTCATCCAGACCCGGCAGTCCGGCAAGGACCTGTACGTCTACCCGGACACCGCGACCGAGGCGCTCGCCGCGGGCAAGGTCGACGAGGAACTCTTCAACGTCACCGGACTGATCCGCCAGGGCTACGACGACGCCGGCACCAAGTCGCTGCCGCTGATCGCGGTGTACAGCCAGAACCTGGCCCGCTCGGCGCCCGTCACCCCGCGCGGCGCCAAGCGCGGGCTCGCACTCGACGCCATCGACGGCGTCGCGCTCAAGGCGGACAAGGAGAAGGCCGCCGACTTCTGGTCGGACGTCACCGACACCCGGTCCCGCTCGGTCTCCGGTCTGAAGAAGCTGTGGCTCGACCGCAAGGTTCAGGCCACTCTCGACAAGTCGACCAAACAGGTCGGCGCTGACCTCGCCTGGGCCGCCGGATATGACGGCAAGGGCACCAAGGTCGCCGTGCTCGACACCGGCGTCGACGCCGAACACCCCGACCTCAAGGGCCGGATCGCCGCCTCGGCGAACTTCACCGACTCCGACACCACCGACGACCGGCAGGGCCACGGCACCCACACCATCTCCACCGTGGGCGGCACCGGCGCGGCCAGCGACGGCAAGAAGAAGGGCGTCGCCCCCGGCGCCGATCTGCTCGCCGGCAAGGTCCTCAACGACAGCGGCTCCGGCGCCGAGTCCTGGATCATCGCCGGTATGCAGTGGGCCGTCGACCAGAAGGCCGACGTCGTCTCCATGAGTCTCGGCAGCCAGACGCCGACCGACTGCACCGACCCGATGAGCGTCGCCGCCGAGGAACTCGCCCAGAGCGAGGACACCTTGTTCGTCATCGCGGCCGGAAACTCCGGTCCGTCGCTGAACACCGTCTCCTCGCCGGGCTGCGCCCCCAGCGTGCTGACCGTCGGCGCCGTCGACCGCGACGACTCCACGGCCCAGTTCTCCAGCCGCGGACCGGCGATCGGCTCGCACACCCTCAAGCCCGAGATCTCTGCCCCCGGGGTGAACATCTCGGCCGCTGCGGCCGGTGGCCGCGGGGTGTACGCGTACCGGACGATGTCCGGTACGTCGATGGCCACCCCGCATGTCGCGGGCGCCGCAGCCATCGTGAAGCAGCGTCATCCGGACTGGACCGCACAGCAGATCAAGGCGGCCCTGGTGTCGTCCGCGAAGAGTGACATCCCCGGCGACGTACGCGAGACCGGCGGCGGCCGCCTCGATGTCAAGGCCGCCATCGACACCACCGTCGTCGGCGCCCCCGCCGTCCAGGGCGGTACGTTCAACTGGCCGCAGGACAAGAGCGACCGCACCACGGTCGACGTCCCTTACACCAACTCCGGCACCAAGCCGGTGAAGCTGTCGCTGAAGGTCCAGGGCGTCACCGGCAACGACGGCTCGGCGGTTCGCTCCTCCGTCGCCGAGCTCGACGCGAGCAGCGTCACCGTCCCGGCCGGAGCGACGGTCAAGGTCCCGCTGCACATCGACCCGACCGCGCAGCTGAAGGCCGCCCAGTACGGCGACGTCACCGGGCGCGTGCTGGCCACGGGCGCCGACGGCGTCAAGGTCTCCACCCCGTTCTCGCTGTACGTCGGAGCCGAGACGGTCACCCTGCGCGTCAAGCTCGTCGACGCCACCGGGAAGCCCGCCGCGGGCGCCTCCTCGCTGGACGTCATCGGCACCGACACCGCCAGCGGTGAGCGCCGCTTCAACGACGGCGCGGCCGACCAGGTGTACCAGGTGCGCCCAGGCGCGTACTTCGTCTCCAGTTTCGTCACCTCGCCGGACCTGAAGGACACCACCGGCAGGATGGTCGAGTCCGTCGGCTACCTCGCCAGGCCGCAGCTGAACGTCACCAAGGACACCACCCTGGTACTGGACGCCCGCAAGGCCCACCGGGTGCAGGTCCGGACCGAGGACCGCAAGTCCGAGAACCACTCCACGACGCTCATCTTCGGCCGCAGCTGGGACGACGTCTGGCTGCACGCGGGTTCCGTCACCGGCAACCGCGCCATCAAGAAGTACACGGTCGACATTCAGGGCAGGGCGAGTGACGGCGACTTCGAGTTCGCCAGCTACTGGCGTGCGTATGCTCCGCAGATCGAGAAGCTCTCGGTCGCCGGCGGTGCCGAGCTGCACCCGCAGACGGCGAGCACCGGCTCCGTCAACCTCGACGGTACGGGCGAGGCCGCGCTCGTCGACGCGGGCACCGGCACCCCCGCCGAGCTGAAGGCCGCCGATGTCACGGGCAAGATCGCCCTGGTGAAGGTCGCCGACGACGGCTACATGACCGTCCAGGCACGGAACGCCAAGGCCGCCGGCGCAAAGGCGATCATCGTGTACCGGCCGTCCGAGGGCCCCTGGCTGCCGTCCGTCGGCTACGGTCAGGCACCGCTGCCCTCGCTGGGAGTCGAGGCGAGTGAGGCCGCCGGTCTGACCGCCGCCCTCGCCGAAGGTCCGGTGACGCTGCGCTGGAAGGCCACTGCCACCAGCCCGTTCGTGTACAACCTCGGCTTCCCCGAGACCGGCCCGGTCACCTCGGACCGCACGTACAAGGTCCGTGACAGCAAGCTCGGCAAGTCCACCGCCACGTACGAGGCGATGGGCGTCGCGGCCGACTACATCGACTCGATGGTCGTCGACCGGCCGTACGGCGGACGCTACTCCCTCGGGTTGTTCGACACCGTCGCTGCCCCGGGCAAGCGCACCGAGTACTACTCGGCGGGCGACACCGGCTGGGAGCGGTATCTCTCCTCCAGCTTCCCCTGGGGCGAGACCATGGTCGACCCGGCCCGCACCTACAAGTCCGGTTCGCAGCGCACGGAGAACTGGTACCGGGGGATTGTCGGCCCGTCCACTCCGCGCGACGCCCAGGGCAAGGAAGTGCTCGCCGCCGAGCGTCAGGACAACCTGATCGGTGTCGCCCCGGGCTTCTGGGCCGACAGCGAACACGCCGGCATCCAGGGCTCCTTCGGAGACCTGGGCAACATGAAGCTCACCAGCGGTGGTGAGGTGCTCGGGGAGTCCGGCTGGCCCTCCGGGGTGTTCACCGTCCCGGCCGAGGACGCACCGTACGAACTGACCATGACCACCATGAAGGTCGGTCAGCCCGCAGCCGTGTGGAAGCGGTCCACCCAGACCGAGGCCACCTGGAAATTCCGTTCGAAGCGGGACGAGAACGCGTACTCTCAGGGTATTCCGCTTCTCTTTCCGGGCTACGACCTGGCGACGGACGGGATGAAGACCCTGGCGGCGCAGGACGGTCAGACGATCGGTCTGAGCGTCACCGGCCACGCGGGCTACGCACCCGGCAAGCTGACCGCGGCCAAGGTCTCGTACTCGTACGACAGTGGCACGACCTGGACCCAGGCCACCACCGAACAGCGGGACGGGCGTTGGACCGCGACCGTGAACCACGCGGACGCGGCCGGCAAGCCGGTCACGCTGAAGACGGAACTGACGGACGCCAACGGCAACTCCGTCGTCCAGACCATCGTCGACGCATACGCGGTGCGCTGACCCGGGTCACACCAGGACCGGTCCGCCGGGCGTCCTTCCCGTGGGGGGTGGGGTCGCCCGGCGGACCTCTTTTTTCCGGATGACCCGTTATCGCACGGCCCGTGCGGTGGACAATAGGGGCATGAGTCAGCAGGGGGAGAGGCCCGCCGCCCACGAGGACGACTGGTGGCGCAGGCTGTACGACGAAACCGCCGCGGACACCGGGTCCACCGACGCGGCCGACAGTCTCGACGACCGCTTCGACTCGGCCTCGGACGCGGTGAGTTCGGCGGGGCGGGGCGGTCCCGGCCAGGACGACGGGTGCGGAGAGGCTGTCTCGGCCGTACCCGATCCACGGACGCCGCCCGCGCAACCTGCACGGGCCCGTGGGCCGTGGGAGCCTCCGACGGAGGCCGAGCGCGCCCCGTGGGAGCCACTGCGCGACGCCGCGCAACCACGCACCTTCGCCGCATCGCGGGCTTCTGCGCCGCCACTCGTCCATGCACCACCCCCGGTCCCGCCGCCCGGCGCTGAGCCACCGGGGCCCGTCGATGGACCACCACCGGTCCCGGCCCCACCACCGGTAACGGCCCCGCCACCGGTCCCGCCGCCGCCCGAGCACGTGCCGCCTCTGCCGAGGCGGCCGGTTGCCGAGCGGGCCGAGGCTTCGGAGGACTCCGCGCCTGCAGGAGCGGCCAGTTCCGGTTCCGCGGCCCGCCCGGCCGGTCCGGACCCGGTGGCTCCCGCCGCCACGTCCCGCCCCGGACTCACGTACGTAGGGGACCGGCCGCCCACCTACGACGCCGAGCCCACCGCCCTGCCCGCCACCACTCCCCAGGAACTCGACGGGCTCGTTGCCGACACCGTGCTCGACGGGGCCAGGTACGGCACGTACACCCTGCGGGCCGCCTCGGTGCGCGGCGATTCCGCGCGGTTCCGCGGCGAGCCCCGGTGCGACGCCCTGCTCACCGTGCGCTTCGGCGCCGCCGAGAACGCCCTCGTGCTCGTCGCCGTCGCCAGCGGCGCCCGCGCCGTCGAGGGCGCCCATCTCGCGGCCGCCGACGCCTGCCGTTGGATCGGCGGAGCCGTCGGCCGCAGCCACGCCCGGCTCTCCGAGGACATAAGGGCAGGCCGGCGGGGTGACCTCAAGTCCGGTCTGCACCGCCTCACCGACCGCAGCTACGGGAAGCTGCGCGCCCGCGCCGCCGAGCTGGGGCTCGGACCGCACGAGTACACCGCGGGCCTGCGCTGTCTGTTGCTGTCGGCCGACCCCGACTGCCGCACCCGGGTCTTCTTCGGAGTGGGCGGCGGCGGGCTCTTCCGGCTGCGCGACGGTGTCTGGCGTGACCTCGAACCGGACGTTCCGGCGCCCGGGACCGTCAGCGGGGAGCCCGTCGTCGGTTTCGGATCCGCGTCCCCCCAGAGCGGGCCCCACGGCGACCGGCTCACCATGGACCTGGGGATCACGACGCCCCCGTCCCCGTACATCGAGAGCCCGCCCCCGCCGCCCGCGGAGCCCTTCCGGTTCCGGGCCTCGGTGGCCCGCCCGGGGGACACACTGCTGCTCTGCAGCACCGGGCTGGCCGAGCCGTTGCGCGGCGAGCCCGCCCTCGCCGACGAGCTCGCCGAACGCTGGACGCCCCAGGAACCGCCCGGTCTGGCGGCCTTCCTCGCAGACATCCAGCTCAGGGTGAAGGGGTACGCCGACGACCGCACGAGTGTCGGCGTCTGGGAGGCGTAACCGTGCGGGCCATGGGTTGATGGACTCCTAGTGCGCTGCCGGCGCGGAGAGGATACGTACCCATGGCCAAGCAGAACGTGTCGGAGCAGTTCGTCGACATTCTCGTCCGGGCGGGCGTCAAACGGCTCTACGGCGTCGTCGGCGACAGCCTCAACCCGGTCGTCGACGCCATCCGCCGTAACGCCGCCATCGAGTGGATCCAGGTCAGGCACGAGGAGACCGCCGCGTTCGCCGCCGGTGCCGAGGCCCAGATCACCGGCGCCCTGGCGGCCTGCGCGGGCTCCTGCGGCCCGGGCAATCTGCACCTCATCAACGGCCTTTACGACGCCCACCGCTCCATGGCTCCCGTCCTCGCCCTGGCCTCGCACATCCCTTCGAGCGAGATCGGTCTCGGCTACTTCCAGGAGACGCATCCGGAACTGCTCTTCCAGGAATGCAGCCACTACAACGAGATGATCTCCAACCCGCAGCAGATGCCTCGGCTGCTCCAGACGGCGATCCAGCACGCGATCGGCCGAGGAGGGGTCAGCGTCGTCTCGATGCCGGGTGACATCGCCTCGCAGCCGGCGCCGGAGAAGTCGATCGAGCATGCCCTGGTCACCTCGCGGCCGACGGTACGGCCCGGCGACGCGGAGATCGAGAAGCTCTGCCGGATGGTCGACGAGGCGAAGCGGGTGACCCTGTTCTGCGGCAGCGGCACCGCGGGCGCCCACGCGGAGGTCATGGATTTCGCCGAGCGGGTGAAGGCCCCGGTCGGGCACGCGCTGCGGGGCAAGGAGTGGATCCAGTACGACAACCCGTACGACGTCGGCATGAGCGGACTGCTCGGCTACGGCGCCGCGTACGAGGCGACCCATGAGTGCGATCTGCTGATCCTGCTCGGCACCGACTTCCCGTACAACGCCTTCCTCCCCACCGATGTGAAGATCGTCCAGGTCGATGTGCGCCCCGAGAACCTGGGCCGCCGCTCCAAGCTGGATCTGGCGGTGTGGGGCGATGTCCGAGAGACGCTGCGCTGCCTGACGCCGCGGGTGAAGGCCAAGACCGACCGGAAGTTCCTCGACCGGATGCTGAAGAAGCACGCCGACGCGCTGGAGGGCGTGGTCAAGGCGTACACCCGCAAGGTCGAGAAGCACATCCCCATCCATCCGGAGTACGTCGCCTCGGTGCTCGACGACATCGCCGACGACGACGCGGTGTTCACCGTCGACACCGGGATGTGCAATGTCTGGGCGGCCCGCTATCTGTCGCCGAACGGCAAGCGCCGGGTGATCGGTTCGTTCAGCCACGGCTCGATGGCCAACGCGCTCCCGCAGGCCATCGGTGCCCAGTTCGTCGACCGGAACCGGCAGGTCGTGTCGATGTCGGGCGACGGCGGATTCACCATGCTGATGGGCGACTTCCTGACCCTCGTCCAGTACGACCTGCCGGTGAAGGTGGTCCTGTTCAACAACTCCGCGCTCTCCATGGTGGAGCTGGAGATGCTGGTCGCCGGTCTGCCGTCGTTCGGCACGACCAACAAGAACCCGGACTTCGCCGCGATCGCGCGGGCCGCCGGGGCGTACGGCGTGCGGGTCGAGAAGCCCAAACAGCTCGAAGGTGCCCTCAAGGACGCCTTCAAGCAGAAGGGGCCGGCCCTGGTCGACGTCGTCACCGACCCCAACGCGCTCTCCATCCCGCCGAAGATCAGCGCGGAGATGGTGACCGGGTTCGCCCTCTCCGCGAGCAAGATCGTGCTGGACGGCGGCGTGGGCCGGATGCTTCAGATGGCCCGCTCCAACCTGCGGAACGTGCCCCGCCCCTGAGCTGTTCCCGGACGGGGCGGTCGCTCAGGCCGGGGTCAGCCGCACGGTGAGGATCTGGAACGGCCGCAGCGCCAGTACGAGACCGTGCTCATCGGTCGTCGCGTCGTGCAAGGGCCGCTCCAGCAGGTCGGTGATCTGAGCCCGTACGACGGGGAAGCCGACCCGGAGCGTCGCCTCGGCGCGGCCGCCCGCCGACTCGTACAGCCGAACGATCACCTCGCCGCTGCGGTCCTCGGCCAGCTTCACCGACTCCACGGTCACCGCCGGATGACCGGTGGTGACCAGCGACGGCACCGCCGGGGCCACTGCCGCCCGCAGCGGCAGATTGAGCGCGAGCCCCGCGCGCACCGCGTCCGTGACATCGGCCCCGGGCGCCAGTGCGTACCGGAACCGGTGCGTGCCGAGGTCGGTCTCCGGGTCCGGGCTGTGCGGCGCGCGCAGCAGCGTCAGCCGTACGGTTGTGGCGAGACCCGACGCGTGCGGGGTCCGGGTCACATCGTGCCCGTACGTCGAGTCGTTGAGCACCGCGACGCCGTACCCCGGCTCGGCGACCCGCAGCCAGCGGTGCGCACAGATTTCGAAACGGGCCGCGTCCCAGCCGGTGTTGTCGTGCGTGGGCCGGTGGATGTGACCGAACTGGATCTCGGCCGTGGACCGTTCGGCATGCACGTCGAGCGGGAATGCCGCCTTCAGGACCTTCTCCGATTCCTGCCAGTCCACCTCGGTGTCGATGTCGATCTGCCGGCTGCCCGCGGCCAGCCGGATCTCCTGCACGATCAGGGACTTCCCGAACGTCCGCACCACGCGTACCGCCGCCCGCAGCGGCCCTTCCTCGACCAGCTCGACCGAGTCGGCGTCGGTCAGATCGGTGCGGGAGCGGCGGTAGTGCCGGTCGATGTCCCAGGCGTCCCAGTGGTTGGGGTGATCCGGGTGCAGCTGAAGGAGGTTGGCCCGGTGGCCGGGGGCGAGGACCTCGCGGCGCGCGTCGAGATCGCGGACCGCGGCGATCAGCCCGTCGCGGTCCACGGTGAGCCGCAGCAGCCCGTTGTCGAGGAGGAACCCGCCCTCCGCCGTGCGGCTCGCCGTGGCCTCCCGTTCCGGTACCGCCGCACCGTCGAGCGGCCCTGCGCCCAGTCCCGGCGCCTCGGCGAGGACGGCCGTGCGCCAGTCGTCGAGCGGCTGCACATGGGCGCCGGACGGCAGCAACGCGCTCGCCCCGGCGTCCAGTTCCACTACCTGCCTGCGTTCGTACGGCGAGGAGTTGAGAGCGACGAGCCCTTCCGTTGCACCCAGCGCCGACACCGCCTCCGCCACCAGGTCCGCCAGCTCCGCCCGCACCTGTTCATACGTGTCGCGGGCCTCGCGGTGCACCCACGCGATCGACGAGCCCGGCAGGATGTCATGGAACTGATGCAGCAGGACCGTCTTCCATACTCGGTCCAGCGTCTCGTACGGATACGCGTATCCGGGCGCCCGCAGCGCTGCCGTTGTCGCCCACAACTCGGACTCGCGCAACAGGTGTTCGCTGCGCCGGTTGCCCTGCTTGGTCTTGGCCTGCGTGGTGTATGTCGCCCGGTGCAGCTCCAGGTACAGCTCGCCGGACCAGACCGGCGCCTGCTCCGCGTACTCCTCCTCGGCCGCCGCGAAGAACGCCGACGGCTTCTCGATCGCGACCCGCGGCGAACCCTCCAGATCCCCCAGTCTGCGCGCCTTCTCCATCATCTCGCGGGTCGGACCGCCCCCGCCGTCACCCCAGCCGAACGGCACCAGGGAACGGGTCGCCCGTCCCTTGTCCGCGAAGTTCTTCTCCGCATGCGCGAGTTGACGTGCGTGAAAGTCCGCGTTGTATGTGTCGACGGGCGGGAAGTGGGTGAAGACACGGGTGCCGTCGATGCCCTCCCACCAGAAGGTGTGATGCGGCATTTTGTTGGTCTGGTTCCAGGACAGCTTCTGCGTCAGGAACCACTTCACCCCCGCCAGCCGTGCCAGCTGCGGGAAGGCCGCCGTGTGGCCGAAGGAGTCCGGCAGCCAGATCTCCTGCGTCTCCACCCCCAACTCCTGCTCGAAGAACCGCTTTCCGTGCACGATCTGCCGCGCCAGCGCCTCGCCACCCGGCATATTGGCATCGGACTCCACCCACATCGAGCCGACCGGTGCCCACTGCCCGTCCGCCACCGCCCGCTTGATCCGCTCCCAGATGTGCGGCTGATGGTCGCGCACCCAGGCGTACTGCTGAGCCTGCGAACAGGCGAAGACCAGCTCCGGATAGTCCTGGGCGAGCGCGGTGACATTGGCGAACGTACGCGAGGCCTTCCGCACCGTCTCGCGCAGCGGCCACAGCCACGCCGAGTCGATGTGCGCATGGCCGGCCGCCGTGATCCGGTGCGCACTTGCCGACGCCGGACGGGACAGGGCCCCGGTCAGTTCGGCGCGGCCCGCGGTCGCCGTGCCCGCCACATCGTGCAGGTCCAGCGCGTCGAGCATCCGCTCCAGCGCTCGCAGGATCTCGTGGCGCCGCGACCGGTCGGTGGGCAGTTCATGCATCAGCTCGGACAGCACCTCGATGTCCAGGACGAGATGCCAGACCTCCTCGTCCAGCACGGCAAGGTCCGCGGAGGCGAACCGGTAGAGGGGCCGGTCACCCGACGTCAGGACGTCACCGAGCGGAGTCGGCTCGAAGCCGTGCTCCAGGACGGCCGGGTTGGCCGCCGCCTCCAGCAGCAGGGAGACCGGCTCACCGCCCGACGCCGAGGCCGAGACGGTCAGATGGCGATTGCGAGGATGGATGCCCTTGAGCGGTACGCCCCCGGCGTCGTACAGCATTCCCTCGGCCTGGAAGCCGGGCCCCTGGCCGGAGAATCCAGGATCCACCACCACTTCGACATGGCGCCCCGTCCACGCCTCGGGTACCGCGCCCTCCAGCCGGAACCAGCTGGTCGACCAGGGCCTGCCCCACTCCGTGCCGGTCGCGAAGGGCTCGTACGTCCCCTTCATGGCCTCCGTCACCGGCACCGGCTCGCCCGGGGCATGCCACACCGAGAGGCTGAGCGGGGACCGGTCCGCGT
The DNA here is from genome assembly GCF_040608395.1 of Streptomyces sp. NPDC005181. Lineage (NCBI taxonomy): Bacteria > Bacillati > Actinomycetota > Actinomycetes > Kitasatosporales > Streptomycetaceae > Streptomyces > Streptomyces sp. NPDC005181. The sequence continues at coordinate 28,508 of NZ_JBEXID010000010.1, read as the reverse complement.
ACTGGGCGGGGCGGATGAATTGGTGGAGGGCCCGCTCCAGGCGGCCCTCCACCAGCGTGCGGTCGTCGTGCATCACGGCTCCTCGGGGTCGGCAGCTGCGGGGTGCTCATGGCACCACTTCCCCGGCGACGCGCGGGGCACCCCTGGTGCGGGTCCGTGACGGACGATGTACCCCGGTGGGCACCGGAGGCATACGCACGTGGTTCGCGGGTGCCCGGCCGCGGGCGCGGCGACGGTCAGCGCAGTCGCAGTGTGCCGGGCGCGGTCCGCTCCTCGATGATCTCCACCAGTTGGTCGAAGAGCGTCGGGCCGTGGCCGGCCAGCGCCTCGTCCAGATTCCGCTGGAGGGCCGGCCGGTTGGTGGGGTGTGCCCGGCCGAGCAGGTGGCGCACGTGGCGTGCGGTCTCCTCATGGCCCAGGGCGCGCGCGGAGAGCGCGTGATCGCGCCACTCGATGACGAAGTCGCCGTCGTCCGGTGTCCCCATGCCGCCGCTCAGACAGTCCGCGAAGGCGTCGAGGTTGCGGCCGAAGTAGCCACCGGGACCGTTCACCGCCTCGCCGATCACCTGCCAGAACCGTCCCAGTCCGGTGACTTCGGAGCCGTCGATCACATAGGTCACGGTCATGGGCGCAGCGTACAAGGCACCGCTTTCTCGTCGGTCCGGTGATCCGCGCCGCAGGTGGGGGGCTACGGCGCGGACCGGACCGGAGGGTGCTGCCGGTGGAGCCTCAGCAGCCGTGGTCGACGAGGTCGAACGTGGCGTAGTGGTCGGCGGTGTAGTAGTCCTCCTGGCTCTGCTCACCCGTGACGATCCGTCGCGCGCCGCGGGTGGACGAGCCCGGGGTGATCACCGTGTACTCGTGGTAGTAGCCGGTGCTCCGGCTGGGCAGGACGCCTTCCCGGTTCTGGAAGACGACGCCGTCCTGCGAGTAGGGGAAAGGGCCGCCCGCCTCGATGAGATCGAGGGTGTCGTGCGCCTGGGACGGCAGGTCCGAGTAGCAGATGCTGCCGACCGATGTGGTGGCGGCGGTGGCGGACGCCGTGATCGGGCCGCCGACGACGAGGACGGACAGGAGGGCGGCGACACCGCCGAGCGTAGTGATCCGTGGGGGGATTCGCATGTCCACCATGATGACGCGCGTAGACATGTCCCCGTCAACGCCAACCCGTGTGAATTTTTTGGAAGTTAATCGGGACGACGAGAATGTGCCGGCTGTGTTTCCGAGGCCAGGAGGGCGGCCCCGTCCCCATATGTGCTTATTGATGAGTCGACAAGCGTGACAGCTCGCGTGCGGGGCATGCATCCCGGGAAGGTGTTCGACGAGAAGGGGGTGATTCACTGTGCACGCGGGGGAAACTATGGAGCGTCAGCAGCTGATTCGAATGCACCGCAGACTGGCTCACACCGATCTGGCGGACATCTCCGAAGTGCGCTGTGCGCTGCGGGAATTCCTGCGATATCGATGGCGCGAGGACTCGGCCGAAGTGGCGGAGCTCCTGCTGAGCGAGCTGGTGACCAACGCACTGGTCCATACGAGGCATGGCGCAGTCGTCACGGTGACCGTGGCGCCGGCGACCCTGCGGGTCGAGGTGCGGGACTTCGTATCCGGACTGCCCCTGTCGTGCGGACCGGACGCCGACGACGGTACGCACGGCAGGGGGCTGGTCCTGGTACAGCGTCTCGCGGACGCCTGGGGCGTGAAGGCGCATGCGCTGGGCAAGGTGGTCTGGTTCGAGCTGGACGGCGGAAGGCCCTGAGGATTCTGGGAGTCCGGAGGTTCCGGAGGTCGGAACGGGGCCTTCCGCCCTGCACCGCAAGGGCGTTGTCGGGGCGGGTCCTGCGATGCGGGGTCCCGGTCAGCCGAACTGCTGCTCCAGGTCCTTGAGTTTTCGCTCCAGCGAGTCGAGCCGGGGCAGGGCCTGGGTGTCGTCCTCGGCCGTGAGGTCGACGGTCCTCGGATCACCTGTGCTCCGGTCCGAGGAGCCCTTCGCGCTCGTGCCGTTCACGGCTTGCAGGGACGGTCTGGGCCGCAGGGGCAGCTGTCCCGGCTCCGATATGGCGGGCTCCACGACGGACTGCGCGGAGCCCGCCGCCGGGGCGATGGCCGTGACGTCGACCTGGGCGCCGCCCCGGCCGGCCCGGCCCCAGGCCCGGTTCTGCCGGTTCAGGGCCTTGATGTGGGCCCGGTCCAGCTTCTCCTGGTCCCTCCTGCGGAGACGGTTCTGCTCCTTCTCCCGTCGGTCGTCGCGTACCTCGTCGACCGCTTCGTCCAGCGTGCGTACGCCCTCCAGCAGCATCAACGACCAGGCACCGAAGGTCTCCCGGGGCGCGCGCAGCCACCGTACGATCCTGATCTGCGGCAACGGACGGGGCACCAGGCCCTGTTCGCGCAAAGCGGCCCGGCGGGTCTGTTTCAGTGCCCGGTCGAAGAGCACCGCCGCGGAGAGCGACATCCCGGCGAAGAAGTGCGGGGCGCCCGCATGGTCCATGCCGCGCGGGGCGTGCACCCAGTTGAACCAGGCGGCCGCACCTGCGAACGTCCACACCAGCAGCCGTGAGCCGAGCGCCGCGTCACCGTGGCTGGCCTCGCGCACGGCGAGTACGGAGCAGAACATCGCTGCCCCGTCGAGGCCGAACGGGACGAGGTACTCCCAACCCCCGGAGAGGCTGAGGTTCTGCCGGCCGAAGCCGACCAGACCATGGAAGGAGAGCGCGGCGGCGACCGCCGCGCAGCAGAACAGCAACACGTACGAGGCGGTGGCGTAGAGGGCTTCCTTGCGCCTGCGCCGGTCCTCGCTGCGTTCCCAGCTGTCGTCGGCCGCGGACTTGTCAGCGGCGCGCTTGCCGCGCGCGACCATCGCCACCGCCGCCACGACCCCCACGAGCAGCACCGCGCTCGGAAGAAGCCAGTTGAGCGATATGTCGGTCAGTCTCATGCGCGGTCCCTTGCATCGCGTTAGGGGTTTCGGGCGCCATGGTGGCGGAAATCCCATCGGGCTCAGGGGGTTTCGGGGCAAGAGAACGCCATTGGGGTGGCGGGGCATACGGATGGGCGGGAACTCCTCGAACGCCCTTCTGTGCCAACCGAGTTGTGTTCGAATCGCGCCACCCGTGCGGGCGGTGCGGCACCGGCGGTGCGGATCAGGCGGCGGGCGTCAGCTTCCGTACCCGGTCGGTGTCGCACGTACGCGGGCAGGTGACACAGGTGTCCTCGGGCCGCAGCGTGTAGAAGAGGCAGCAGCTGGCCCGGTCACGGGTGGGCAGCGACTCGCCGTTCGGTCCGGTCAGTTCACGGAAGCCCGCGGTGCCGACATACGGCTTGGTGGTGCCCGGCAGGAGCGCTTCCAGCTCGGTCATCGCCCGCCGCTCCTCGCCGAGCAGATGCGCGATGTACCAGAGGCCCTCGACGATCTCGTCCGTCGCCATGCCCCACAGCGCCCGCTTGCCGCGGCGCATCCGGGGGCCGAAGCCGTCGAGCACCGGACCGATGTGTTCGGCCACCGAGGCCAGCACCTCGGCCCGCAGTGCCGCCTCGTCCGTCACCACCCTGGCCCCCGGCAGCGCGGCCGCCGGATCGTCCGGCAGGCAGGCGAACTCCCTTACGCGCACGGTCAGATGACCCAGGGCCCGCTGGAACGCGACGTCCTCGGCGGGGATCCGCGGCACCCTCCGGTACAGGAACCACGGCACCGTCACCAGCAGACACGCCGGCCAGGCATAGCGGTGCAGGCCGAAGCTGGCGACCACATCGGGCCGGGCCTGCTGCCCGTAGTCCTGCAGCACCTGCGCGTTGTCCCACGCGAGAAACGCATCCAGGGCGGCGCCGCCGGCCGCGAGTTCGTGCGCACCCACCCAGCCGACGCCGGACGGAGTGGGCTCGCCGTCCCCGAGAACCTCGGCACGCAGCCCGGGGAAGACCTCGGCCAGGCGGGTGTACGCGTCCGACACGGCGGACGTCGTTGTGCCGGGAAGCAGGGCGGGGAGGGTCATGCAGGGACCACCGAATCGCGATCGTTTGCAAGTTAGCCTTACCTTACCCGAAGAGATCGATGTTTGAACTGCGGCCTCCGCCGCCTATCGTGCACACGGGGCATGGCGTATACGAGCCGGGCCCGGAGCAGGCCGAGGAGGTCGGAGTGGAGCAGGGCAGCGCGCATGAGCAGGTGCGACCGCCGTACCTGTCCACCACGCCCGCGGCCGCTCGGCCGGCCGCACCGTCCGACCGGGTGCCCGGGCAGGCGCGCGCTCAACGGGCGCGAGACGAGCAGCCCGGCGGTGCGCGGTCCCCCGGTGAACAGCCGCGCGGCGAGCAGGCCCGCGGGGAGCACACCCACAGCGAGCCGCCCGCGCCCCGGGTCGTGGTGCAGCGGCACTCCGTACGCGGGCAGATCCTGGACGCCCTGCGCGCCGCCCTCGTCGGCGGTGAGCTGCTGCCCGGTCAGATCTACTCCGCCCCGGTGCTCGGCGCCCGTTTCGGCGTCTCGGCGACACCGGTCCGTGAGGCGATGCAACAGCTCGCCATCGAGGGTGCCGTGGAGGTCGTCCCGAACCGGGGCTTCCGGGTCGCCGAGCGCGGCCCGCACGAGCTGGCCGAGCTGGCCGAGGTGCGCGCCCTGATCGAGGTCCCTGTCATGCTGCGGCTGGCCCGCACTGTGCAGCGGGCCCGGTGGACCGCCCTGCGCCCGCTGGCCGACGCCACGGTCGCGGCCGCCGCGGTGGGCGACCGGGCGAGCTACGCGGAGTCCGACCGGGCCTTCCACCGCGCGGTCCTCGCGCTCTCCGGCAACCAGCAGCTCGTGATGGTCGCCGACGACCTGCACCGTCGCTCCCAGTGGCCGCTGGGGCACAACCCGGCCACCCGCCGGGCCGACCTCCTCGCCGATGCCGCGGAACACACCGCGCTGCTCGACGCACTGATCGCCCAGGATCTGCCCGTCGTGCAGTCACTGGTGCGCGAACACTTCACCGGCGCGGACCGCTGACCTCCCTCGTCCGGGCTGCCGCCACCTCCACGGACCGCTGTGGTTACTCTGTGCCTCTCATTGCATGATCGTTCTCGAGGGGGCGGGATGATACGGATCCGAGGGCCTCGGCCGGTGTCCGCGCTGCTGGTGGCGACGCTGGGCCTGGCACTGGCAGCGGCGGGCTGCTCCGAGTCCGGCAAGTCCACCGGGAAGCCTTCCGGGACACCCGCTCCCGCGACGCCGTCGCCGAGCGCGAGCCCCACCCGTACACCTGCGGATCCCGCCGCGCCTTCGCCGACGCACTCCGCGCCCCCGTCCGCCTCCGCTTCGGTCGCCGTCTCCGCGACGCCGACGAGGAATCCCGCACCGCCGAAATCCCCGGTCACGCCGCCCCGGCGCGACAGCAGCGGGCAGAACGGAAAGCCCGCCGCCGCCGTACCGCAGAACCCGAACCGCGGCCCGACCCCGCCGCCCGCTCCGCCGCGTCCGACGCCGACCCCCGAGGGGAGCGACGCGGGCTGGAAGCCCGGCGACCCGGTCGAGGACCGTGCCTGACGGTCCTCAGCGGCGGGCCCGTGCTCAGTTCGCGTCGGCCGCCTCCGGAGCGGGCGGGTCCAGGTGCGGGGCCAGCCAGGTGGGGACGCCGCCCAGGAGGCGGAAGAGGCGGCCCGCCTCGGCGCGCAGCCGCGCAGCCGCCTCCGGTTCCGGCTCGGCATCCGCCAGGGCGATGAGGGCCGGGGCCGTACCGACCAGATAGCCCAGCTCCTCCCGTATCCGCAGCGACTCGGTGAACCCGTGCCGGGCCTCGGCCAGTTCGCCCTCACGCAGCGAGAGCAGCGCGAGGTGGCGCCAGGTGGAGGAGAGCAGCAGTTCGTCGCCCTGGGCGGTCGCGCCGGCGTGCGCCCTGAGGTACGCGGCGCGGGCGGCCTGCGGCGAGTCGGCGATGTTCTGTGCGATCAGGCCCCGGCGGAAGTCGAGCAGCGGACGGGCCGGGGCGGCGGGGGAGAGCAGGGCCGCGGACCGGCTCAGCGCGACACGGGCCTCGTCGGCCCGGTCCCGTACCCCGAGAAGGGTCGACGCGTACGCCAGATGACCCCGTTCGCAGGCCGCGGCCCCGCGCTCGGCGTCGTCGTGGGCGAGGGCCTCGGCGGTGCGCAGGGCGTCCTCGGCATCGGTCCAGCCCTGGCCGGTGTACAGGCACCGTTCGATCAGCAGCGCCGTCCGCTGGAGCGCCGCGGCCGGATCGGTGGCGGCGTCGTGCTCGAGCAGAGCGGCGGCATCCGTCCAGCAGGCACGTGACCGCAGCCGCCATACCGCTGTCTGGAGCGGCGGATCGTCATCTGCTGTCGTTCCGGAACCAGACATGGCGGTATACGCCACATTGCCCTCCCCGAGCGCGGCATTGAGCTGTTGAGTCTGGCGGCATCTCAGCACGGAATGGCACTCCGGGCCAAGGGGTCAGGTGAATGAATTCACAATCGGCCGGTCGCGGGCAGGGCTGTGGTAGGTCCGCCGAGTCAGCTCATACGCAGGGCCAGGAAGAAATCGAGCTTGTCCTCCAGGCGGGAAAGGTCACGCCCCGTCAACTGCTCGATTCGCCCGACCCGGTAGCGCAAGGTGTTGACGTGCAGGTGCAGCCGGGCCGCGCAGCGGGTCCACGAACCGTCGCAGTCCAGGAACGCTTCCAGCGTCGGGATCAGTTCGGCGCGGTGGCGCCGGTCGTAGTTGCGCAGCGGGTCGAGCAACCGTGCGGTGAACGCACGGCGCACATCGTCGGGGACGAACGGCAGCAGCAGGACGTGCGAGGCCAACTCGTGGTGACCGGCCGCGCAGACCCGGCCCGGACGGGCTGCCGCCACCCGGCGGGCGTGCCGGGCCTCCTCCAGGGCGCCGCGCAGACCCTCGGGGGAGTGCACGGCGGCACTGACACCCAGTGTCAGGCGGCCGTCGTCGGCGAGGCCCGCGGAGAGCGGTTCGCGAACGGCGGCGAGCAGTGCGTCGGCGTGCAGCACCGGTTCGTCCTTGGCCGGCGTCGCACCGCCTGCGTCGTCGGCCTCCGCCAGGTCCGTGGCGTCGGCAGGCGGTGCGGCGAGGGCGGGCAGCGGTACGAGCGCGATGGCCTCGTCGGCGGTGTGCGCGACCGCGATCCGCTCGGCGGAGTCGGGGCCGGTGACCGCCGGGTCGACCAGGATCTCCTCCAGCAGTGCCTGGGCGACCGGGCCGCCCGCGACGCCGGATGCGACCGCTCCGCCGGGGGAGCCCGGCGCGCCCTCCGCGCCCCAGTCGACCCGGGCCACCACGACCTGCCAGTGCGGGGCGGTGCCCAGGCCGGGCAGCAGGACCGGGGCGGCGACCCGCAGCCTGGCCGCGATCTCGGCGGGTGCGGCGGCGGCCTGGACCAGTTCCAGGACTTCCTGGGCGAGCCTGCGGCGTACCGTACGGGCCGCGTCGCGCCGGTCCCGTTCGACCGCGATCAGCTGGGTGACGCCCTGGAGAAGATCCAGCCGGGCGGCCGGCCAGTCGCTCGCGTCGGCCTCGACGGCGAGCAGCCAGTCGGAGAGCACCGACTCGCGGACATCCCGGGATGCCGGGGCCGCACCCCGGCCGGTGTTGCGGATCGGGAACAGCGAATATGTGACGCCATCGACCGTGGCCCGGTGCGGACCCCGACGGCCGGTGCGGGTGGCGGCCAGATGGTGGCCCGCCAGCGTCGCGCCCACCGGTCCGGGCAGCGGCGCACCGGCGCCCGCGATCTGCCGGCCGGTGGGGGACAGCACCCAGGCGTGCAGGTCGAGGTCGGAGCCGAGCAGGTCGAGGACCACCTCGGGGCCGCCACCGGCCGGACCCGAGGTCATCAGCCTGCGGTGCCGGTCGACGACTGCCGCCAGATCGCCCGCCCGCTCCCCGGAGACCTGGCGCACCACGTACTCGGTGATCGTTGCGAACGCGACGGTCTCATGGACGGCGAAGAGCGGCAGCCGGTGCCGCTCGCACGCCTCGATCAGATCGCCCGGGATGTCGCCGAGTTCCGCCTCGCCCGCCGCGAGCCCGGCGACCCCGGCGCCCGTGAGGATCCGTACGAACGGCTCCGAGTCCGCCGCGTCCCGACGCCAGGCCAGACCGGTCAGGACCAGCTCGCCGCCGGTCAGATAGCGGCTCGGGTCCCGCAGGTCGGTGGTCATGACGCCGCGGACGGACCGGTCGAGCTCGTCCTCGCCGCCGAGCAGCCGCAGGCCCAGCGCATCGGTTTCCAGCAGTGCGCGCAGCCGCATGTCGTTGCCGCCGATCTCTTTCGTTGGTGCGGGTGAAAACTGGGTATTGCGGTGAGGTTACTGAGCCCCGCCATTCGTTCGAATCTACAAGACGAGGACGGAGACCAGCCAACTCCTTCATGGTTTCGGTGACTGCACCGCGTGGAGTCCCGGTTGTGTACTGGGCCACACACCGCGTTAACAGCACATGAACAAGCCAATCGAGGGCCGGCCGTCCCCAGCCCCAGCGAACGACCCGATTGAGAAGAAGAGAGCCACTCATGGACTTCCTTCGCCCCGCCAGCTGGGAGGAGGCGCTCGCCGCCAAGGCAGAGCACCCGACGGCTGTGCCCATCGCGGGCGGTACCGATGTGATGGTCGAGATCAACTTCGACCACCGGCGGCCCGAGTACCTCCTGGACCTGAACCGCATCGGTGAGCTGTCCGAGTGGGAGGTGGGCCAGGAGAACGTGCGGCTCGGCGCCTCCGTGCCGTACAGCCACATCATGGAGCACCTGCGGGCCGAGCTGCCCGGTCTGGCGCTCGCCTCGCACACTGTCGCATCGCCGCAGATCCGCAATCGCGGGGGCGTCGGCGGCAACCTCGGTACCGCGTCGCCCGCCGGTGACGCGCACCCGGCGCTGCTCGCCGCGGGCGCCGAGGTCGAGGCCGAGTCCGTGCGCGGGACCCGGATGATCCCGATCGACGTCTTCTACACCGGCGTCAAGCGCAACGCCCTCGCACCGGACGAGCTGATCCGGGCCGTGCACATCAAGAAGGCCGACGGGCCCCAGCAGTACTCCAAGGTCGGCACCCGCAACGCGATGGTCATCGCCGTCTGCGCCTTCGGCCTGGCCCTGCACCCGGAGACCCGCACGGTCCGTACCGGCATCGGCTCCGCCGCCCCGACACCCGTCCGGGCGAAGGAGGCCGAGGAATTCCTGAACGCCGCGCTCGAAGAGGGCGGGTTCTGGGACAGCCGCACGATCATCACGCCCTCCATCGCCGCGCAGTTCGCCACGCTCGCCGCCGGCGCCTGCAACCCGATCGACGATGTGCGCGGGACCGCGAGCTACCGCAGGCACGCGGTGGGAATCATGGCCCGCCGCACGCTCGGCTGGACCTGGGAGTCGTACCGCGGCAACGGCCGCAGCACCGAAGGAGCTGCCTGATCATGCGCGTCAATTTCACGGTCAACGGCCGTAAGCACGAGGCGGACGACGTCTGGGAGGGCGAGTCCCTCCTCTATGTGCTGCGCGAGCGGATGGGCCTGCCCGGCTCCAAGAACGCCTGCGAGCAGGGCGAGTGCGGCTCCTGCACGGTCCGCCTCGACGGCGTTCCGGTCTGCTCCTGTCTGGTCGCCGCAGGCCAGGTGGAGGGCCGCGAGGTCGTCACCGTGGAGGGCCTCGCCGATTTCGCCGCCCACCGCGCCGAGGCACACCCCGGCACCGGCTGCGCCTCCGGCGCCTGCGGCACCTCGCTCGACCGGGCCCGCCGGTGGGAGGCCAAGCCGGCCGCCGAGCAGTCCCGGGACACCGGCGAACTCTCCCCGATCCAGCAGGCGTTCATCGACGCCGGTGCCGTCCAGTGCGGCTTCTGCACCCCCGGCCTGCTGGTCGCCGCCGACGAGCTGCTGGAACGCAACGCGGAGCCGTCCGACGCGGACATCCGTGAGGCGCTCTCCGGCAACCTCTGCCGCTGCACCGGCTACGAGAAGATCCTCGACGCGGTCCGCCTCGCGGCCGCCCGCGCGGAAGAAACGGTCTGACGATGGGCGTTACCGGCTCCCCCACGAACATCCACCAGGGCACCCGCACCAAGGGCGGTATCGGCGAGTCCACGCTCCGCCCCGACGGCATCCTGAAGGTCACCGGCGAGTTCGCGTACTCCTCGGACATGTGGCACGAGGACATGCTCTGGGGCCACACGCTGCGCTCCACGCTCGCGCACGCCGACATCGTCTCGATCGACATCTCCGAGGCGCTCGCCACCCCCGGCGTCCACGCCGTACTCACCTACGACGACCTGCCGACCTCGGTGAAGAACTACGGCCTGGAGATCCAGGACACTCCCGTCCTCGCCCACGGCAAGGTCCGTCACCACGGCGAACCGGTGGCGCTCGTCGCCGCCGACCACCCGGAGACCGCCCGCCGCGCCGCCGCGAAGATCAGGATCGACTACCGCGAGCTGCCCGTCATCACCGACGAGGCGTCGGCCACCGCCCCCGACGCGATTCTCGTCCACGAGGGACGCAGCGACCACCACGCCGGGCACGTCCCGCACCCGAACATCGTCCACCGCCAGCCCATCGTCCGCGGCGACGCGGACGCGGCAGCGGCCCGCGCCGATGTCATTGTCAGCGGCGAGTACGTCTTCGGCATGCAGGACCAGGCCTTCCTCGGTCCCGAGTCCGGCCTGGCGGTCCCCGCCGAGGACGGCGGCGTCGATCTGTACGTCGCCACGCAGTGGCTCCACTCCGACCTCCGTCAGATCGCCCCCGTCCTCGGTCTGCCCGAGGACAAGGTCCGCATGACGCTCTCCGGCGTCGGCGGTGCCTTCGGCGGCCGCGAGGACCTGTCGATGCAGATCCACGCCTGCCTGCTGGCGCTCCGTACCGGCAAGCCGGTCAAGATCGTCTACAACCGGTTCGAGTCCTTCTTCGGACACGTCCACCGTCACCCGGCGAAGCTCTGGTACGAGCACGGCGCCACCCGCGACGGCAAGCTCACCCACATGAAGTGCCGCATCGTGCTGGACGGCGGCGCCTACGCTTCCGCCTCCCCGGCCGTCGTCGGCAACGCCTCCTCGCTCTCCGTCGGCCCGTACGTCATCGACGACGTCGACATCGAAGCGATCGCGCTCTACACCAACAACCCGCCGTGCGGTGCCATGCGCGGCTTCGGCGCGGTCCAGGCGTGCTTCGCCTACGAGGCACAGATGGACAAGCTCGCCGCCGAACTGGGCATGGACCCCGTCGAGTTCAGGCAGCTCAACGCCATGGAGCAGGGCGCCCTCCTGCCGACCGGGCAGGTCGTCGACTCGCCTGCCCCGGTGGCCGAGCTGCTGCGCCGGGTCAAGGCCCGGCCGCTGCCGCCCGAGCGCCAGTGGGAGGTCGCCGGCGAGGAGGCCGACGTACGGGCCCTGCCCGGCGGTCTGTCCAACACCACCCACGGCGAAGGCGTCGTACGCGGCATCGGCTACGCGGTCGGCCTCAAGAACGTCGGGTTCTCCGAGGGCTTCGACGACTACTCCACCGCCCGGGTCCGCATGGAGGTCGTCGGCGGCGAACCGGTCGCCACCGTGCACACCGCAATGGCGGAGGTCGGGCAGGGCGGCGTCACCGTCCACGCCCAGATCGCCCGTACCGAGCTCGGCGTCGCCCAGGTCACCATCCACCCGGCCGACACCCAGGTCGGCTCGGCCGGATCCACCTCCGCCTCCCGGCAGACGTACGTCACCGGCGGCGCCGTGAAGCACTCCTGCGAAGCCGTCCGCGAGAAGGTCCTGGAGATCGGCCGCCGCAAGTTCGGTACGTACCACCCCGCCTGGGCCACCGCCGAGCTGCTCCTCGAAGACGGCAAGGTCGTCACCGACGGCGGCGAGGTGCTGGCCGATCTGGTCGACGTACTGGAGGGCGAGGCGGTCGACATCGAGCTGGAGTGGCGGCACCGGCCCACGGAGGCGTTCGACCTGCGCACCGGCCAGGGCAACGGCCATGTCCAGTACTCCTTCGCCGCGCACCGCGCCGTCGTCGAGGTCGACACCGAGCTCGGCCTGGTCAAGGTCATCGAACTGGCCTGTGCCCAGGACGTCGGCAAGGCACTCAACCCGCTGTCCGTCGTCGGCCAGATCCAGGGCGGCACCACCCAGGGACTGGGTGTCGCCGTCATGGAGGAGATCATCGTCGACCCGAAGACCGCGAAGGTGCGCAACCCGTCCTTCACGGACTATCTGATCCCCACCATCCTCGACACGCCGACCATCCCGGTCGATGTGCTCGAACTCGCCGACGACCACGCCCCGTACGGGCTCCGTGGCATCGGCGAGGCCCCGACCCTGTCGTCGACCCCGGCCGTCCTCGCGGCGATCCGGAACGCGACGGGCCTGGAGCTGAACAGGACGCCGGTGCGCCCCGAGCACCTCACCGGCACCTGAGAGCCGCTCCCGCGAACTCTCCGGGCGGTGCGTGCCTGCCAGGAACGTCACACTTCCGCCGCCCGTACCGCCCGGAGATCCGGAGTACCGCACCGCTCGCGGTCCTCGGCGCCACCGAGCAGTACCCGCAGTACCGCTGTGCCAGCAGTACCCGCATCACCGAGCAGTACCCGCACATCCACTCTGCATGAACAGTTCGTCTCGGGCCGTCCCCCGGGTCGTGCAGCCAAGCAGTCATCCCAAATCCCGCATTCGGAGTCTCCATCGCGGGTGCCCCTGTGAACCTTGGGAGTCAGGCATCATGACCCAGCAGTCAGTGGAGCCCAGGACCACCGCGGAGGAGGCGGGCCCCGGCTCGCGCATCCCCGCCGGCAGATCCTGGCTCGACCGGTACTTTCACATATCCGAGCGTGGATCCACCGTCGCGCGCGAAGTGCGCGGCGGCGTCACGACCTTCATGGCCATGGCGTACATCCTGCTGCTCAACCCGCTCATCCTCGGCGGCAAGGACGTCGAGGGACATCTGCTCAGCCAGCCGGGACTGATCACTGCCACCGCGCTCGCCGCGGCCGCGGCCACCCTGCTGATGGGCTTCGTCGGCAAGGTGCCGCTGGCGCTCGCCGCCGGTCTCAGCGTCTCCGGCGTCCTCGCGTCGCAGGTCGCTCCCGCCATGACCTGGCCGCAGGCCATGGGCATGTGCGTGATGTACGGCCTGGTGATCTGCCTCCTGGTGGTCACCGGCCTGCGCGAGCTGATCATGAACGCGATCCCGCTCCCGCTGAAGCACGGCATCACCATGGGTATCGGGCTCTTCATCGCCCTGATCGGCCTCTACAAGGCCGGGTTCGTCGGCAAGGGCTCGCCGGCCGGACCGCCCGTCGCCCTCGGCATCAACGGCGAGCTGGCAGGCTGGCCCGTCCTGATCTTCTGCGTCACCCTCCTGATGATCTTCATGCTGCAGGCCCGCGCCGTCCCCGGAGCGATCCTGATCGGCATCGTCGTCGGCACCGTGATCGCGGTCGTCGTCCACAAGGCGGCCGGTCTCGACGCCAAGGCGTGGAACATGTCCCCGCCGGAGCTGAACGGCAGCGCGGTCTCCGCCCCCGACTTCTCCCTCTTCGGGAAGGTCGAATTCGGCGGCTGGGGCGATGTCGGCGCGATGACCGTCGGCTTCATCGTCTTCACCCTGGTGCTGGCCGGCTTCTTCGACGCGATGGCCACCATCATCGGTGTGGGTACGGAGGCGAAGCTCGCAGACGACAAGGGCCGGATGCCGGGCCTGTCCAAGGCGCTGTTCATCGACGGCGCCGGCGGTGCGATCGGCGGTGTCGCGGGCGGCTCCGGCCAGACCGTGTTCGTCGAGTCGGCGACCGGTGTCGGCGAGGGCGCACGGACCGGTCTCGCCTCCGTGGTCACCGGCCTGTTCTTCGCGGCCTGCCTCTTCTTCACCCCGCTCACCGCGATCGTGCCGCCCCAGGTCGCCTCCGCGGCCCTGGTCGTCATCGGCGCGATGATGATGCAGAACGCCAAGCACGTCGACTGGAGCGACCGCGCGATCGCCGTCCCGGTCTTCCTCACCGTCGTGCTGATGCCGTTCACGTACAGCATCACCCCGGGCGTCGCCGCCGGTGTGATCTCCTATGTCGCCATCAAGGTGGCACAGGGCAAGATCCGTGAGATCGGCGGTTTCATGTGGGGTCTGACGGTCATCTTCGTCGTCTACTTCGCACTGCATCCGATCGAGAGCTGGCTGGGTGTCAACTGACCCCCGCCCCTGAACACCACGCTTAAGGAGACACGCCATGCTGGACATCGCCGAAGAGCTCCACCGGTGGGTCGGGCAGGGACGCGAATTCGCCGTCGCCACCGTCGTGGCGGTCGGGGGGAGCGCGCCCCGGCAGCCGGGAGCCGCCCTCGCCGTCGACCGCGACGGCACGGCGATCGGGTCGGTCTCCGGCGGGTGTGTGGAAGGCGCGGTGTACGAGCTGTGCCAACAGGCCCTCGACGACGGCACCACCGTGCGGGAGCGGTTCGGCTACAGCGACGAGGACGCCTTTGCCGTCGGTCTGACCTGCGGCGGCGTCATCGACATCCTGGTGACACCGGTCCATGCGGACGACCCCGCACGCCCGGTGTTCGCCGCCGCGCTCGCCGCCGCGGCGGCAGGGGAGGCGGCGGCGGTCGTACGGATCACCGACGGGCCGGCCGAGCTCCTCGGCCGGCCCCTCCTCGTCCACCCCGACGGTTCGTACGAGGGCGGGCTCGGCGGACATCCGGAGCTGGACCGCACCGCGGCGGCCGAGGCCCGCGCGATGCTGGACGTGGGCCGGACCGGCCCCCTCACGATCGGCGCCGAGGGATCGCGCTGCGGCCGGCCGCTCGGGCTGCTCGTCGAGTCGAGCGTCCCACCGCCCCGGATGATCGTCTTCGGGGCCATCGACTTCGCCGCCGCCCTGGTCCGGGCCGGTAAATTCCTCGGGTACCACGTCACCGTGTGCGACGCCCGGCCCGTCTTCGCGACCGAGGCCCGCTTCCCCGACGCCGACGAGGTGGTCGTCGACTGGCCGCACCGCTATCTGGCGGCCACTGCCGTGGACGCGCGCACGGCCCTGTGCGTGCTGACCCACGACGCAAAGTTCGACGTCCCGCTGCTGGAGACGGCGTTGAAGCTGCCGGTCGCGTACGTCGGGGCGATGGGCTCGCGCCGCACCCATCTGGAGCGCAACGAGCGGCTCCGCGAGGTCGGCGTCACCGAACTCGAACTGGCCAGGCTGCACTCGCCGATCGGTCTCGATCTCGGCGCACGCACCCCCGAGGAGACCGCCCTGTCGATCGCCGCCGAGATCGTCGCCGACCGGCGCGGCGGCAGCGGAGTCCCGCTCACCGGCGCGCATGCCCCGATCCATCACGAGAGCGGGCAGCCGGTGGCCGGGCGCATCTCTTCGGTGGCCTGACCCGGACGGCCGAACGTTTCCGGCACCTGCTCCGTCATAGGAGCGAGAAACGGAGCTGGGAATGGGCCGATGGCGCAGAGCCGAGTCCCCGGACCGTGGACCGACCCTTGCGGAATCACTGGACACCGGGCGGGTACGGGCCGTACTCGCCCTCGGCGGCGTGCCCTGGGACGAACTGGACGACGGAGTCCAGCAGGTACGGCTGAAGCTGATCGAGGAGGAAGCGAAACGGGGACGGCAGCAGATCAGGGAACCCTCGGCGTGGATCAGTGTCGTCGCCTCGCGGGTAGCGATCGACTGGCACCGTGCGCGCACCCGTGACGCGGGACTGCGGGAGCGGCTGACCGAGCGATGGGAACGACAACCGCCCGCCGAACACTCCGAAGAACACCGTCTGCTCGCACTGAGCGTCGCCCAGGGCCTGGACACCCTGCCTCCGGCGCAGCGGCAGATACTGACGCTGCGCTTCTACGCCGACCTCACCGTTCGTGACATGGCACGGCTGCTGGGCATTCCCGAAGGAACGGTCAAGAGCAGGCTGCACGCTGCCGTCACTGCCGTGCGGGCTCCGCGACCGCGCGGGCAAGCCGATGGACGGCTATGTCGTCCTCGGCGAGCTGAGCGACCCGTATCTCAACCTCATACCGGTCTCCGGCGACACCACGCTGCGGCTGCCCCCGGGCACCTACACCTCCTGGGCCTCCGTCGACGTCGACGGTGACCGCCCGGACTCGAAGGCCGTCGCCTTCCTCGCGGAACCCGAGACGGTCCTCGACAAGCCGACCACGGTCACGTTGGACGCGTCCAAGGCCCGCAAGGTCAGTGTGCGGACGCCGAAGGAGACCGAGATCCGGCAGCTGCGCTACGACATGGCGCGCACCGCGCCGGACGGCACGCTCCTGCGCGACGCGTACCAGATCCCGGTGGCGTACGACCAGCTGTGGGCAAGCCCCACCAAGAAGGTCACTCAGGGCGACTTCAGCTTCCTGACCCGCTGGCGCCAGGGCGAGAAGCAGATCGATCTGTCGGTCGACGGCCGTGATGTGCCGGTCGCCGTACAGGGCGGATCGCCCGTCGCCGAGGACAGCAGTCAGACGCTGACCGCGGTCTTCGCGGGCAAGGGCGCCGAGAGCGACTACACGGGTCTGAACGTCAAGGGCAAGGCTGTCGTCGTCCGCCGCAGCGACGCGGTGGCCGCGGCCGACCGGCTCGCCAACGCGCTCGCCGCGGGCGCGAAGGCGCTCTTCGTCGTCAACGACGGACGCGGTGTGGCGATGGAGTGGTACACCGAGTACGGCACCACGACCACCATCCCGGTCGCCTCGGTGCAGCAGCTGGCCGGCGAGACCCTGATCAAGGCGGTCACGCGGGGCGAGCAGCTCACCATGATCCAGCGCAGGTTCGCCCGGTACGTGTACGACCTGGTCGACCGCCACAACGGCGCCGTCCCGGACCGCTCGCTCGCGTTCGCCCCGACGACCCGCAAGCTGGCGAAGGTGGGGAACACCTTCTACGGCCACAAGGCCACACTCGGCGGGGGCTACCGCTACGACATTCCGGACTACGGGCCCGGCATCGGCTTCGCGGAGTACGAGAAGTTCCCCGGCACCCGCGACGAGTGGGTCACCCCGCTTCCGGGCGCCTCCTTCTGGTACGAGGACCACTCGGTCTTCAACGCCGCGGAGACCGGTTTCGCGCACGAGGTGCGCAGCGGCGAGATGGACTACACGGCGGGTCGCACCTACCCCGCCGACTGGTTCGCGCCGATCAGCCGCCCGCGTCTGGGCACCGGCTTCTGGGGTCCGTTCCGTTCCGTCACCAACGACATGCAGTTCAACTTCACCCCGTGGACGGACTCGGGCGCGGGCCACTCGGGCTCCATGCCGGAGGACGAGTACGACACCACCACCACCGCCTTCTACCAGGGCGACACACTGATCCGGAAGGTCGCGGGCCGGGCCGGATACATCGGGAACCTGTCGGCGGAGAAGCTGCCGTACCGCTTCGTCCTCGACTCCACCCGCGACGGCGACATCTGGAAGACTTCCACCCGCACCCACACCGAGTGGAGCTTCGTCTCGGGCCAGATGGACCAGAACGGGCCCTGGCAGGCCGACCTCCCGCTGCTGCAGCTGGACTACAAGGTCGACACCGACCTCGCCGGTGACGTCGAGGCCGGCCAGTGGACCGAGATCGGTCTCGCCTCCGGCACACAGGAGTGACTGGACGGCGCGGTGAAGGCGAAGAAGGCCTCGCTGTCGGTCAGCTACGACGACGGCAAGACCTGGAGCGCCACGGAGCTGCGCAGGACCTCCGAGGGCACGTGGACCGCCCGGTTCCAGACGCCCAAGAAGGCCGGCGGCTTCGTCTCGGTCAAGGCGCACAGCGAGGCCGGGAACGGGCTCGGCATCGACCAGGAGATCATCCGGGCGTTCGGTCTGAAGTGACCGTGGCCGAAGTGGCCTGCTGAGCTCCCTGCTTGAGGCGGCTCCGCACCCCCGACCGGGGAGCGGAGCCGCCTCTCTGCCCGGCCCCATGGCCGAACTCCTCACCAGGCCCGCTCCGACCGCACTGCTCCTGACCGAATTCCGGCGCATGCTCGACGGGAGCAAGGCGACGCTGTCCGGCGGACGAGTTCGAAGCGAGCCCGGCGTCGACGGCTGCGGCAAGGCCCGAGCGCAGGCAACGGGAACATCACCGGCGGGCCCGGCTGAATGCGAACGCCGCACAGAGCAGCACCGGGGTCGCCGCGAGCGTGAAACACACCGCGAGCGGCAGCCGGCCCACCAGCAGACCGACCGCGGCCGTACCCCCCGAAGACCCGGCATTGACCGCGGTGTTGACCCAGGCGCCGGCCTGTGTGCGACTGCCCTCGCCCACGGACTCGTCCGCGATCAGATATGCCGTGGTGAGGGCCGGCGCGACGAACAGTCCGGCTGCGGCGACCGCGGCCGCCAGGACGTACACGTTCGGCGACACTCCCGCCGCGACCAGGGACACCCCCAGGGCCGTGCCAAGTGCTCCCAGCCGTACCCGACGTGGCATGCGCCATGAGACGGCTCCGTAGGCCAGACCGCCGACCGCGCTCCCTGCGGAGAGCGCCGCCAGCACCCAGGCCACCGAGGCGCCCTGATGACGGTCTTCGGTGAAAGCCACGACGAGTAGGTCGAGGGAGCCCAGGCACAGCCCCAGGCCGGCCGCGACCACGACCGCGTGACGCAACCCGACGGCACCGAGCAGTCGTTTCCCGGAGGGTTCGGATGGCAAGAGGGGCGTCGCCCTGGTCGGGCGGCCGCCCGTACCGCGCACGGCCGGGGACGACACCAGCGCCGACGCGCCGACGAGTACGAGCGCGGCGCTGACGGCCACACCGGCCGCCGGCTCGGCGGTCCTCGCCAGCAGACCCACCAGCAACGGCCCGATGACGTACAGCAGTTCCTCGGCCACCCCGTCCAGGCTGTACGCGCGCTGCAGCAGTTCCCGGTCGGGTACCAGGCTGCTCCACACGGTCCGCATCACGGGCCCGAGCGGTGGGGTGCAGGCACCGGCCGTGACAGCCAGCGCCCCCAGCCGGAGCCCTGAGCTGCCGGGCTGCCAGGTGGCAATACGCCAGGGCGGAGAGGAGCAGAGCATAGGCGGCCCCCATGGGCAGTAGTGCCCGGCGTGGCCCGTACCGGTCGATCAGTGCGGCACGGACGGGCGAGAGAAAGACACTTGTTGCCCCGAACAGGGCCATGACAGCGCCCGCCACGGAGTACGAGCCGGTGGCGTCTTTGACCGCCAGCACCAGGGCGAGGGAGACCATCCCGTACGAGAGCCGTCCCAGCAGTGCGGCGCCGAAGGTGCGGGAGGCATGACGGGTACGCAGGACGGCTGCGTACGAGGGAGCGTGCGAAGGCGAAAGCATGAGGGCTGTTCCTCGGGAGGCAGCGCGGAGATACGCGCTGTGCGTGTGCGGGGACGCCGGAGTGCCGCACCTGGTGTGGTGGGGTGCGGTCGGTGCGGGGTCCTAGGCACGGGGGAGGAACATGCGTGGCAACGCAGCAGGCGACCGGTCGGCGCGGACACCCTGTAGGAGGTGTCCGCGGACACCTCCTACAGTCGGTCCGCCCGGCGGCCTGTCCAGGAACTCCTCGGCGGTCCGCGGCAGAGGTCAGGTGTGCCCGACAGGGCCGATGTGCCGGGCACCTGACGGCCCACCTGTGGGATTCACCGGCCGGAGTCCGGTCGTTCGTCTCGTCGGGGACGCCGTCCAGCGGCTGCGTTCCGGGACGCGGGGTCAGCGTCCCGCGTGCAGCGCCGCCCAGGTCTTGCTGCCCGCGATCCCGGTGACCGGCAGCCCCCTGTGGGTCTGGTAGGTGCGCACCGCCGTCAACGTGGCGGGACCGAAGGTGCCGACGGCGTTCACGCTCGTGCCGAGCGCCGCGGCCAGCGACCGCTGGAGCCGCTTCACATCGGCGCCCGAGTCGCCCTGCTGCAGCGTCGGAGTGGGGCCGGCCGACAGCAGCGCGGTCCAGGTCTTCGGGCCGACGATGCCCTGGGCGGGCAGCCCGTGGCTCGTCTGGTACGCCTTCACCGCGCTCAGCGTCGCCGCGCCGAAGTTCCCGTCCACGACGCCCGCGGCGAAGCCCTGCTTGTTCAGCAGCTGCTGCACCGCCTTGACCTGGGCGCCCGACGCCCCGCTCTGCAGGACTGTGTACGAGGCGAAGTCCAGCCCGTCGCTGCCGCTGCTGCTGCCGCCACTGTCGCGGTCGCCACTGTCGCCGTCGCCACTGTCGCCGACGACGAAGCTCATGTAGCGGTTCCAGTCCCAGTACCGTCCCGGGTCGACGTGGTCGGTGCCCGGTGCCTCGCTGTGCCCGATGATGTGGGCCCGGTCCTTCGGGATCCCGTACTTGTCGCACAGCGCGCTGGTCAGCGCGGCCGAGGAACGGTACATCGTGTCCGTGAACCAGGACGGGTCGTCGATGAACCCCTCGTGCTCGATGCCGAGCGCCGAGGCGTTGGCTTGCTTCGCGTGAAACGCAGTGTCGCTGTCGCGCACCGTCTGGGTGACCTGCCCGTCGGAGGAGCGGACCACGTAATGGGCACTCACCTCGGACGTGGGGTCCTGGAACCACTTGACGGAGCCCGCGTACGAACCCTGCGTGACATGGATGATCACCCTGTCGATGGTTGCCGTCCGGCCGACGGAGAAGTTGTGCGCGTCGGCCGGGACCCACTGCGCCGTCGAGTGGCCGGCGATCGCGACGCGTACGTGCCGGGCGGCGGCGGGTGACGCCGGAGGAAGTGCGGCCGGGGCGGCGGCGGCCGGTGTGCCGGTCGCGGTCAGCGCGGTGACGGCGAGGGCCGCCAGGACGGATGCGCGGCCCCCTGTGTGGGCTGCGGCTCGTCTGGGCATACCTGCTCCTGCTCTGTGGGGGGAGAAGAACGGCCCCCGGACCCGAGTGGGGTGGGCCGAGGGCCGTGACGCCCGGTCAAGATATATATGTGTCCAGGGCATGACAATGATCTTCAGGCGTGTCGAACTCCCTTTCACTCCAATGGGGTTGGCCGACCGAGTGGAATCTCTCCACTCGGAGCCGTGGATTCGTACACCTGGACGGTCAACCACCGCACGGGGGAACGCGGACCGGACACCTGACCCCGAAGGCGTATAAAGGGTCGCCCCCGGAACCGGCCGGCGTCCCCCGGTGGCACGTGCACCTCGCACGGCAGGCGTCACCGCGTACGACAGCGGAGGAGTGCCCTCATGAGCACAGCAGAAGAGATCAGCACCTTGCTGGTGTCGAACTTCGGAACCGATCCCCTGGCGATCCGGCCGGAGGTGCCGCTCCATCAGCTCCGCCTGGACTCACTGGCTCTGGAGGAGCTGCGGCTCCTGATCGAGGACCGCATGGGGGTCGATCTGGACGATGTCCAGCTGAACTCGCGGGACACCTGGAGCCGGCTGGTCGAGACGATCCACGGCAAGGCGGCCGCGTGACAACCCGCCCGGCCACCGAGAGCCTGGTGGCCCGTCCCGCCGCCGAGAGCTTGGTGGCCAGACCGGTCGCCGAGGACGCGATGGCCCGCCCGGCCAGCGGGAGCCCGGCGGTCCGTCCGGTTGCCACGCGTCGGATCCCGCCGCAGCGTCTGGATCCGTTCAGCGCCGCCGTCACCGGAATCGGTCTGGTCACCGCCGCCGGCGTGGGCACCGCCGCCACCTGGCGCACCGTCTCCGAGGCAGTCGGCGCGCCCTCCGTCCTGCGGCGTCCCGAACTGGCGGATCTGCCCTGCGACTTCATGTACACCATCACCGGCCTCGACACGAAGGCCGTCCTCGGCGCGGCCACGCACCGGCTGATGGACCGCTTCTCGCACCTGGCCGTCATCGCGGCACGCGAAGCCGTCGCCGACGCCGGACTCGACCCCTCGGTGTGGGACGGCGGACGGGTCGCCGTCGTCATCGGCTCCGCGCACGGCGGACTGCCGTTCTACGACGAGCAGCACGCCACCCTCGCCGGACGCGGCGCGCGCCGTGTCTCCCCGAAGCTGGCCCCACTGACCGTCGTCAACGGCGCCGCCAGCAGCGTCGCCACGGACCTCGGCGCCCGCGGCCCGAGCCAGGCCGTCTGCACCGCCTGCTCCTCCGGCACCGTCGCGATCGGCACCGCCCACCAGATGCTGCGCACCGGCGCCTGTGACGTCGTCATCGCGGGCGGCGCCGAATCGGTCTGCTCCAGGCTGCTGATCGCCAGTGCCTGCCAGCTGAAGGCCGTCTCCACCCGTCGTGACGACCCCGAGGCGGCCTGCCGCCCCTTCGACACCCACCGCGACGGCTTCGTCGTCGGCGAGGGCGCCGGCCTCCTGGTGCTCGAGCGCCCGGAACACGCCCGCGCCCGCGGCGCCACGGTCCGCGCCCACATCGCCGGATACGGGGCGTCCAGCGACGCGTACTCCGCGGTTGCCCCCGACCCCGAAGGGCTCGGCATCGAACGGGCGCTGCGCACCGCCCTCGCCGACGCCGGGATCGACGGCGCGGACGTCGGCCATGTCAACGCCCACGGCACCTCGACGGTCGCCAACGACCTCATCGAGGGCACGATGCTCCGCCGGGTCCTCGGCGGCCACCCCCTCGTCACCTCGACCAAGGCGATGACCGGGCATACCCTCGGCGCCGCAGGCGGCATCGAAACGGCGTTGACCGTGCTCGCGCTCCAGTGCCAACTCGTGCCGCCCACGGTCAATCTGGACGCACCCGACCCGGCGATCCCCATCGACGTGGTCAGCAAGGAGGCCCGGCCGGGCCAGTTCGACGTCGCCGTCAAGACCTCGCTCGGCTTCGGCGGCCACAACGCCGCGCTCGTCCTCACCAGGGCCTGATGCAGAACGGAAGGCCCCGCATGCCCGAGGAGACTGTCCGGACCCTGTCGGTTTACGGACTGCGATTCGGCTACCGACTCCTGCAGCAGCCGGCACCACGCACCGAACCGGTCGTCATCCTCGGCGGTGCGCTCCAGGGAATGTTCGGCTGGCCCCAGATGGACAACCACGTGGGGGCTGTCGCCGACGTCGTGACCGCCGACCTGCCCGGCATGGGCGGGGCCGACGCCCTCCCGGCCGTCCCCAGCGCCGGAATCATGCGCTCCGCCCTCACCAGGATCATCGACGACCTGGGTGTGGAAAGGGTCAACCTCTTCGGCTACTCCTACGGCACCTCGATCGCCCTCCAGTGCGCTCAGCACAACCCGGGCCGCATCGCCCGGCTGATTCTCGGCGGTGTGCCCTCCCACATCGACGACAGCCAACGCGCCCACTGGCGACGGGCCGAGGACCGGCTGAAGGCCGGTGACCTCGACGGTGCCGCGACCCTCGCCGCCGAGGGGCTGATGTGCCTCGACCCGGACCGCCAGGTCCACCGAAGGGAGCTGGCGCTGCGCTACGTACGCCGCTCGCTCCTGCACGCGCTGTCCCGTTCCCCCGCACGCCGCGGACTCGGTGAGCCGCGTGCTGGGGGACCCGCCGGACTTCTCCGGCGGACTTGCCGGCGTACCCGCCCTGGTCTTCGCCGGCGAGCACGACACGGTGAGCTCGCCCGTACAGCAAAGGGAGTTCGCCGCCACCATCGAGGGGAGCCGGTTCCTCACCATGACGGAGTCCGACCACTGGGTCGTCCTCGAACGCCCCGACGACGTGGCGGATCTCGCGGCCCGCTTCTTCACCGACCGCCCCCTCGACACCGCCCCGGGGCTTGCCGCACTGCCGCGCCCGCGCCGGGCGGGCCACGGAGCGGCGGTTCCCGGATTCGCCCCGAAGCGCTGAACTCGTGGCACCGAGCCGATGGTGTACGGGCGGGCCTTCATGGCCGGCGACGCCGTCCGCAGTGTGCCGCCGACCGGGGTCAGGGCCCTCAACCTCGCCTCGCCGTCGGCACCCGTCGGCAGATCTCCCGGCTCGGCCGCATCGCCGGATCCTCCCACGCTGCGGCCGAGCCGGCGGAGAACCATGCAGGGCTGTACATCTCCCGATGGCCCGCACCTCTCCTGATGCCCGCCGGGCGGGCCGGTCGGATCAGTGGTGACCGTGGTCCGGAGCGTTCACGTCCACGCGCACGATCTGCGGGTCGTGGTCGCTCGCCTGGTCGGCGAACTCCGCGTTGATGTGCACCACGTCATAGTCGAAGCGGCGGAAACCGGGGCTGAGCAGGATGTGGTCGAGGGTCTGCGAGTTGCCCTCGTACACATAGCTGTACTGCTCGTTCTTCGGCAGCGTCGTGATCAGCGGCTTGAGTGCCTTGCCGCCGGTCAGCGCGCCCATCGTCGGTGAGAACGCGAAGTCGTTGAGGTCGCCGAGCGTGATGACCCGGGCCGACTTGTCCGCTGCCAGCAGCGACTTGACGAAGGTGTTGACCTCCGTCGCCTGCTTCACGCGCTTCGTCTCCGAGCTGCGCGTCGGCTCCTGGTAGCGGCCGTGCAGGGGCTGGTCGCCGCCCTTGGAGGCGAAGTGGTTGCCGATGACGAACACCGGCTTCCCGTGGAAGCGGAACTCGCCGACCAGCGGCTTGCGGCTGTCGTTCCAGGCGTCGCTGGTCGGGGCGATCCGGCCGGGCGAGGCCGACAGGGTGACGCCCTTCTTTGTCTCCACGGCCGTCACCGCAGTGGTCGCGTCGCCGCCCGGGCGGTCCACGAAGTCGACCCGCTCGGGGTTGAAGAGGAAGACGTTACGGATGTTGCCGCCGGGCTCGCCGCCGTCCTTGCCGTTCTCGGGGGCGATGTAGCGCCACGCGTACTGCGGGCCGCCCGCCGCGACGATCGCGTCGGTGAACCGCTTGAGCGTCGCGTCGGAGCCGACCGTGCCGTCGTTCACCGCACCGTTGTCGTCCTGGATCTCCTCCAGCGACACGATGTCGGGCGAGGAGAGGTTGACCGCGACACCCGCGGCGAGGGTGTCGAACTTGCCCTGCTCGTCGAGCGCGTCCAGGTTCTCCACGTTGTACGTGGCGACCGCGAGCTCCTTGCCCTTCTGCTTCCGGGTGACCTCGCGCCGCAGGTGGTGGTCGGTGAGCGTGCCGAGCGCGGTGGCCTGGAGGTTGTAGCCGCCGAAGGAGTCGTAGTCCAGGACACCGGTGGTGGTGCCGGACAGCACGTCGCCCACGTTCGCGACGGGGATCGGGCGGGTGGCGTCGAGGGACATCACCTTGATGCGGCCGGTGTTCTGGTCGGTGTACGAGGAGTACAGCGTGCCGCCGCGCCGGGTCGGGTTCTCGTTCGGCTTGATGGTCACCCACACCTCGTGGTACGCGGTCGTCGCGCCCGTGACCCGGGTGTCGGCGATCTCGACGCGGGTGCCTTCGAGCGACTCGTAGAGGTCGAGGGCGTACGTCGCCGGGTCGAGGGCCAGCGCGTCGACCGATGCGCCGTCCGCCGAGGGGACGTATGCGTCCGGCACCGAGGCGGCGTCGAGCACGACCGGCGCGGGCAGTGCGTTGCCCGACGACAGGACTGTGACCCTGGGGGCGGTGATCTCCGTGACCGACTGGGTGGTGGCCGACGGGTAGTACTCGTCGACCTTGCCGCTGACCAGCACCGAGTCGCCCACGGCGACGGCCGGTGCGGCGGAGCCGGTGTAGACGAAGACCCCTTCGCCCGTGCGGGGGTCCGCGTCCGGCGTGGCGTCCTGGATCCAGAAGCCGCGCGAACCGCTGGTGCGCACACCGGTGACGATGCCGGGGACGCCGGTCACCGACTGGCCGTCCAGCGGCGAGACGCGGGTGGTGCCCTGGATGTCGTGCACCCGCACGGTGCCGGGCTCGGTCGGGTTTCCCGGGTCGCCCGGTCCCGCACCGCCGGACGTCTCACCGGCCGCATTGACCGGTGTCGGGGCCCCCGCAGACAGGTCGGCCGCATTGTCGTCGGTGTCGGCGAGCGATGCGGCGCGCGCCACGGAGGCGGTGGCGGAAGTACCCGTCACCGGCCCGCTGCCCTCGCGTACGACCGCGGAGCCGTAGCCGACGAGGTCCACGATGCGGGTGTCGGCTGCGCAGTCGGCCGCGGTCTTGCAGGTCAGCGGGGTGGTGCCGGAGACGAGGGCGACGGTGCCGCTGGTCGCGGACATCGCGACGGTGCCGGTCGCGTCCGGGGTCGGCAGAGCGACGGTGCCGCCGGTGCCCGCGGCCTGGGCGACCAGGTAGCGGCCGCCGGGGGCGACGGCTCCGGTCAGCGCGGAGACCTGCCACAGGGAACCGGCGGACGGCGAGCCCGGCAGATACTGGACGCTGAAGCCGGACAGGTCGTACGCGGAGGAGCCGGCGTTGGCCAGCTCGATGAAGTCGCGGGTGAGCGTCGCACCCGAGTTGCCCCCGCCGCCGTACACCTCGGAGATCACGGCGGTCGAGGACGGGGCCGCGAAGGCGGCAGGCAGAGCGGTCGCCGAGAGCGTCACGGCGACCGCGCCGGCCAGCAGGACGGAACGCGGTCTGGATATCTGCACGGTGAGCTGCCCCCCAGAGTGTGATGAGAGGCCACAAGCTATGCGCGTAGAACAGGCCATGACAAGGCATCAGAGGTTAATTCCAGAAATCGCTCCGCCGTCCAGGCGCCTGGCCGGCCGCCCGTGATTCGACAAGCAGTCAAAAGGTGGCTGAACGTGCGGTTTCGCCATGTGGGGTGTCCATGATGCGGGCAGCAGTTTGACCGGGTTACGTCATTCCGGCTACGTTGCCCGCCATGCAGCGATCCGCACACCTGACGACTCGAGGTCATGTCGACCTCAAGCGTGTGTGCTCCGCCGCGTGTCACCAGGCCTGAGAGCACGGCGCCCGCGCGACCGGCCACAGGCGCACCCTCGGGTGCCGCCCACCGGACCCTCGCAGGGTGTTTCTCTCCACGGGAGAAGCAGAGCCCGCTCACCGTGCCCCGCACGGCAGCAGCGGTCTGCCACGCGCTCCTTCTCCGACGAGCGCGCACCGCGTCGCCCGCTGCCACCGAGGACCTGGAAGACACTGTGAAGAGTCTGTCTGCGGCCGCCCGCCGAGCCACCCCCCTGCTCCGCTCCGACCTGCCCGCCATCGGCCCCGCCCGCCGCGTCTCGGGCACCGGCTCCGTACTGAGCGCGATTCTCGACCACGGCCCGGTCGCCAGGTCCACCGTCGCCCGGCTCACCGGCCTTTCGCCCGCCTCCGTGACCGGGCATGTCGGCCAGCTGCTCGCCCGCGGACTGGTCCGGGAGAGCGCGGAGACCGCGGGCCCCCGGGGGCTCGGGCGGCCGCACATCCCCGTGGAGATCGACACCGGCCGCTATCTGGTGGCCGGGGCGCACATCGCCGTAGCCCACTCGACCGTGTCCCTGATGGATCTGCGGGGCCGGATCGTCGCCGAAGAACGGCAGCCGCATCGGAGCACCGACCCGCACCGGCTGCTCGCCGCCCTCGCCGAGCGCCTTCCCCGGCTCGTGTCCGCGCGCGCGGCGGGGCGAAGCGTGCTGGCCCTGGGCATCGCCACCGGGCACCGGGTCGACCCCGTCGCCGGGGTGATCGTGGAACATTCACTGCTCGGCTGGCGCGATGTGCCGGTACGGGACGTCCTTTCCGCCGCGACCGGACTGCCGGTCCATGTGGACAGCCACTCCAGGGCGTTGACGCGGGCCGAGCAGATGTTCGGCGAGGCGTCGACCCGGGCCAGCACGGTGCTGCTGTTCATCGGTGCGGTCGTGGACGCTGCTTTCGCCACGGAGGGCGCCATGCACCGGGGGCCGCGTTCCGGGGCGGGCAGCGTCGCCCATCTTCCGCTCGGGGCAGGCGGATCCGGTGGGGCCGATCCGTGCTCGTGCGGGCGGTCCGGCTGTCTCCAGTCGGAGGTGTCGGAGCGGGCCATGGTGCGACGGGCGGCCGAACAGGGGCTGCTGGTTGCCTCGTTCGGGGAGCTGCTGGACCAGGCCCTGGCCGGCGACGCACGGGCGGTGGCGCTGTTCCGGCGCCGGGCCCGGCTGGTGGGCCGGGCCACGGCGCTGCTCCTGGACATGTTCGACCCCGAGGTACTTGTCGTGGTGGAACCCGGCGCGGGTCGCATCCCGCAGTGTCTGGCCGATCTCCGCGAACAGGTCGCGGAGCGCTCCTGGGTCTGCGACGACCCGGAGCGCGCGGTCGTGCCGAGCAGCTTCACCGGCTCCGTACTGGCCACCGCGGGCGGCGCGGTGGCGCTCGGAGCGCTGTACGTGGACCCGCTCGGCCCATGGCCCGCGCTTCCCGCTGTGTCCTGACGGAGCGACGCACCACCCGACTTAATTCAGGAAGTTGCATTGTTGACCGGGCCCGAGCCCGAACGGGATGATGGATTCATGACCAGCCAGCAGCGGAATTCCCGGTACGCGCCCTCAGCAGCGCGCCACCGCCGCGCGGCCGCGCCGGTGCGTATCGCCGCCCGGCGTTTTTGTTGTCGCTCCTGTCCGGGTTGCCGATAACCATCCGCTGAATTACGCGAACGGTTACGCGTGGATGTGCACTGCCTCAATTCGGCCTGCACTACCCGCACTTGTGCAGGATTCTCCTGTCATCCCTCCCTCATTCCCACCCTTTCTCTTCTCCTTCCCTCTGCCCTTTTCCAACCCGGTACTACAGCCGGTTGTTCACGTGACGTGATGGTGATCGGACTCGTTGGCGGTGCATGGGGCTGATGCTGCCGCCGGGTCTGGTCCGGCGCGATG
>NZ_JBEXID010000009.1:155726-174989 GCF_040608395.1 Streptomyces sp. NPDC005181 | reverse complement strand
ACGGACGCTTCCTTTGTACTCACCCTCTCGGGCTTTCCTCCGGGCTTTCCCTTCGGTCTTGCGTTTCCGACTCTATCAGACTCTTTCGTGTCCGACTCCCGGTCGAAGCGGGTTGCTTTTCAGTTCTTCGCTTTCGCGTTTCCCTATCCGGCGGTTCCAACCTTACCAGACTCTTTTTCGTGCCGTTTCCGGTTCGAATTTGATTCCGGTTGGCCGCTGGAGGGGCCTTTGCCTTTCGGCTGATTCGACTTTATCAGAAGCGTTTCGGCCGAGCTAATCGGCTTCGTGGCCCAGATAAGGGAATCGACGGCTCTTCAGGAATTCAATTTCCAGTGAGAGCGAGATGGAGACTAGCCGCTGGGTCTGAACTTGTCCAGTCCGACTCAACCGTTTGAATCTACCTCCCCCTGTCCGCCATGTCAATGGTTTCTTGGGGCGAGGGGAAGAGTAGCAGGTCAGCGGGGTCGTACGCACATCAGGCAGCAGCAGGAAGCTCGGCGCTTCGCTCGGTGGGGTCGATGTCTCCCGCATCGCCGGCTCGGGCCGCTCGGCCGCCCAGTACGTAGACGTACGCGAGAAACGCCAGCTCGGCCGCGATACCTATGGCGATACGGGCCCAGGTCGGGAGGCCCGAGGGGGTGACGAAGCCTTCGATGACGCCGGAGACGAACAGGACCAGGGCCAGGCCTATGGCCATGCCGATCGCGGCCCGGCCCTGTTGGGCGAGGGCGGATCGGCGGGTCTGCGGGCCGGGGTCGATGACCGTCCATCCCAGCCGGAGGCCCGTACCGGCTGCGACGAATACCGCCGTGAGTTCGAGCAGGCCGTGCGGGAGGACCAGACCGAGGAAAGTGTCGAGGCGGCCGGCCGACGACATCAGGCCGATGCCGACCGCTAGGTTGAGGACGTTGACGAAGAGGATCCAGATCACCGGGAGGCACAGGAACGCTCCCAGGACCAGGCACATCGCGGCGGCCTGGGCATTGTTCGTCCAGACCTGGGCGGCGAACGAGGCTGCCGGGTGGCTGGAGTAGTACGTCTCGTACTCCCCGCCGGGGCTGGTCAGGCGACGGAGATCGTCCGGGGCGGCGATGGCCGACTGGACTTCCGGGTGGGTGCCGATCCACCAGCCCATGAGTGCGGCCAGGAGCGTCGAGAGGACGGCCGTGGGTATCCACCAGTGCCTGGAACGGTAGACCGCGGCAGGGAAGCCGGCTGTCAGGAAGCGGGTGGCGTCGCGCCAGGAGGCCCGACGGGTGCCCGTCACTGTGGATCGGGCGCGGGCCACGAGCTGGGTAAGGCGGGCGGTGAGCATCGGGTCCGGGGCGCTGGACTGGATCAGTGAGAGATGCGTGGCCGTGCGCTGGTAGAGAGCGACGAGCTCGTCGGCTTCCGTGCCGGTGAGTCGGCGCCCGCGGTGCAGGAGCTGGTCCAGGCGGTCCCACTCGGTGCGGTGGGCGGTCACGAATACGTCGAGATCCATGGTCGGCTGCTGCTCCAGGCATGGGTGCGTACGGGTCCGTACTACTGCGGCGCGCTGCGGGTCAGCTTGGCAGACTGAGCTCCCGAGGGGCAGGGAAGGGCGGCGAAGGGTGGGCGGCGATGAGTGAGCTGGTGACCGGGGATGCGGTCGTACTGGGGCTGCGGCCGGCGAGACTGCCGAGCCGCGCGTTGGCTCTGGCGATCGATCTTGTCGTGGTCTGGGTCGTGTTCGTCCTGGTGTCGATCGGGCTGGCCATTGCGACGGTGACGCTGGACGAGGCGGCGAGTGCGGCCATAGCCGTCGCGACCTTTCTCCTGGTGCTCGTGGGCGGGCCGATCGCGGTCGAGACGCTCAGCCATGGGCGTTCGCTGGGGAAGCTCGCGTGCGGGCTCCGGGTGGTGCGGGACGACGGGGGGCCGATCCGGTTCCGGCATGCGCTGGTGCGCGGGGCTATGGGGGTCGTCGAGATTCTGATGACGCTCGGGGTCTTCGCCTGTATCGCGTCGCTGGTGTCGGCGCGCGGGCGGCGGCTCGGGGATGTCTTCGCGGGAACGCTCGTCGTGCGGGAGAGGGTGCCGGCCGGACGGGGGGTCGCTGTGCCGCCTCCACCGCCGTGGCTGGTCGGGCGGTTCGCCGGGCTGGATCTGTCGGCGGTGCCTGCTGAGCTGTGGCTGGCGATACGGCAGTACCTGACGCGGATGCACCAGCTCGACGCGGAGGTGGGGCTGTCGATGGCCGAGCGGCTGGCCGGAGAGCTGGCGGTGTGTACGGGGGTTCCGGCGCCGCACGGGGTGCCGGCCGCGGCGTATCTGGCCGGCGTGGTGAACGAACGGCAGGCGCGGGATGCGCGGCGGGTGTTCGGCACTGCGCAGGCCGATTCCGCTGGGCAGGGGGGCGTGGGAGCTGGTTCGGCGGCGTTCGGGGTGGTGAGGGCTGCAGCGGCGGTCGCGCCTGACGCCGCTGTTGCGCCTGCGGCTTCTGTTGGCCCTGGGGTTTCTGCGGTGGAGGAGCCGGGGGTCCGGAAACCGGGTACGGGGTTCGCGCCGCCTGCCTAGCGGGGGGAGGGCGGGGTTTCCAGGTCTTCGAGCTCGATGCCGGGGGCCGAGAGGACGACGTCGCCGGCGATGTGGATGGTGTGCTGTTCGCCGGTGTCCAGGGCGTTGACCTGGTATTCGTCCACCATCAGCGGACCGTTGTCAGTGGCGTGCGCTTCACTGTTCACCAGGGCCCAGGACTGGTCGACCGTACGGGGGGCGAGGACCGGGTCCGTGAAGGCGACGAGGCGGACGCGGGTCGCGGGGGAACCGGGGGTGAGGCGCAGCAGGCGTGAGGTCGCGATGAGGAATGCGGGGGATGTGCCGGTGAAGCCGTGGGCGCGGACATTGCCTTCGGTGGCGTGAGTGCCGGTCGGATCGGTGCGGACCCAGGTGACGCCTTCGAGGGCGGCGCCGCGGATCTGCCAGCTCGCGGCGTGCAGTTCGAGGCGGATGGGGCGGCCGAGTTCGTCGAGGGCCAGGTCGACGGAGCCGAGGTGGTCGCCGGAGGGGGCGATGGTCTGGGAGACGTAGCGCCAGCCGGTGGGGCCGGGGGCGCACTGGAAGTGTTCTTCGCCGAGGGGGGTGTGGTCGTGGGGATCGTGGAGCGAATAACGGCCGCGTGGCATGGGGTCCTTCGGGTTCCTCGGGCTGTGCGGGTGCGGTACGGCGCAGGCCCCCGACACGGGGGTGCGGGGGCCTGCGCTCGTATCTGCTGCTGAGGCTGCGGTTGTTCCGTCCGTCAGTGGCCGGTCACCGGCCGGGGGTGAGCTGTGTGGTCGCTGACGGGCGGGACCGGTGCCGGATCAGTAGCGGTAGTGGTCGGCCTTGTACGGGCCTTCGATCTCGACCCCGATGTACGCGGCCTGCTCGGGGCGGAGCGTCGTGAGCTTCACGCCGAGCGCGGCGAGGTGGAGGCGCGCGACCTTCTCGTCGAGGTGCTTGGGCAGCACGTAGACGTCGGTCGGGTACTCCTCGGGCTTGGTGAACAGCTCGATCTGGGCCAGGGTCTGGTCCGCGAACGAGTTGGACATCACGAACGAGGGGTGGCCGGTGGCGTTGCCCAGGTTGAGCAGGCGGCCCTCGGACAGCACGATGATGACCTTGCCGTCGGGGAACGTCCAGGTGTGGACCTGCGGCTTGACCTCGTCCTTGATGATGCCTTCGATCTTGGCGAGGCCGGCCATGTCGATCTCGTTGTCGAAGTGGCCGATGTTCCCGACGATCGCCTGGTGCTTCATCTTGGCCATGTCGGCGGCCATGATGATGTCCTTGTTGCCCGTCGTGGTGACGAAGATGTCGGCCTGGGCGACGACGTCGTCGAGCGTGGCGACCTGGTAGCCGTCCATCGCCGCCTGCAGGGCACAGATCGGGTCGATCTCGGTGATGATCACGCGGGCGCCCTGGCCGCGCAGGGACTCCGCGCAGCCCTTGCCCACGTCGCCGTAACCGCAGACGACGGCGGTCTTGCCGCCGATGAGGACGTCGGTGGCGCGGTTGATGCCGTCGATCAGGGAGTGGCGGCAGCCGTACTTGTTGTCGAACTTGGACTTGGTGACCGCGTCATTGACGTTGATCGCCGGGAAGAGGAGGGTGCCGTCGCGGTGCATCTCGTAAAGGCGGTGCACACCGGTCGTGGTCTCTTCGGTGACGCCGCGGATCTCGGACGCCAGCTGGGTCCACTTCTGCGGGGACTCGCCGAGGGTGCGGTTCAGCAGGGTGAGGATGTGGCCGTACTCCTCGCTGTCCGCGGTCGACGGGTCCGGGGCCGCACCGGCCTTCTCGAACTCGACGCCCTTGTGCACGAGGAGGGTGGCGTCACCACCGTCGTCGAGGATCATGTTCGGGCCGCCGGTGGGGGTGTTGGGCCAGGTCAGCGCCTGCTCCGTGCACCACCAGTACTCTTCGAGCGTCTCGCCCTTCCAGGCGAAGACCGGGACGCCGGCGGGGGCGTCCGGGGTGCCGTTCGGGCCGACGGCGATGGCCGCGGCGGCGTGGTCCTGGGTGGAGAAGATGTTGCAGGAGGCCCAGCGGACCTCGGCGCCGAGGGCGACCAGGGTCTCGATCAGCACGGCGGTCTGCACGGTCATGTGCAGCGAGCCGGTGATGCGGGCGCCGGCGAGCGGCTGCGCGGCGGCGTACTCCTTGCGGATCGACATCAGGCCCGGCATCTCGTGCTCGGCGAGCGTGATCTCCTTGCGGCCGAACTCCGCGAGGGAGAGGTCGGCGACCTTGAAGTCCTGTCGATTGGCGACCGTCGTCATAACGGGCTGCTCCTAGTAACGGGTGTCGAGGGTGGACACGGCTGGCTCTGCGGCAGCGGACACACAAATGCCCGGGCGCTCGCAGCGCAGTCCGTCGGAGGCCCTCTCTCCCTCGCCCGGTCCGCATGCGCGGAGCGGCCGACCGCCATCAGCAGCGACGTCTGACACTGCCATCGAATCTACACCGGTCGGGCCGACTGCTCCCAGCCCACCCGGGGCCGGAAGTGTTCGGAAGAGGGGCCGGGGCGGTACGGGGGGATCAGTGGTCGGACTGCGTCGGGGCGCCGTCAGTGGCGTCAGGGGCGTCCGGGGCCTTGGCCGGGTTGGTGCCCGTGGCGGCAGCCGCCTCGTTGTAGATGTCCGGTTCCAGGTAGATGACCCGGGCGATCGGGACGGCTTCGCGGATGCGGGACTCGGCGGCGTTGATGGCGTTGGCGACCTCGGTGGCGGTGTCGTCGTGCTGGACCGCGATCTTGGCGGCGACCAGCAGTTCTTCCGGGCCGAGGTGGAGGGTACGCATGTGGATGATGCGGGTGACGGTCTCGCCGTCGACGACCGCGGCCTTGATCTTGTCGACCTCGTCGGTACCGGCGGCCTCACCGAGCAGCAGGGACTTCGTCTCCGCGGCCAGGACGATCGCGATGACGATCAGCAGGATGCCGATGCAGAGGGTGCCGATGCCGTCCCAGACGCCGTCGCCGGTCGCGAGGGTCAGGCCCACACCGAACAGCGCGAGCACCAGACCGATCAGCGCGCCGAGGTCCTCCAGGAGGACGACGGGGAGCTCGGGGGCCTTGGCCCGGCGGACGAACTGGGTCCAGGTGAGCTCGCCGCGGCTCTCGTTGGACTCCTTGATGGCGGTCCGGAAGGAGAAGCCCTCGGCGATGATCGCGAAGGCCAGCACGCCGACCGGCCAGTACCAGGCCTCGAGCTTGTGCGGGTGCAGGATCTTCTCGTAGCCCTCGTAGACCGCGAACATGCCACCGACCGAGAACAGGACGATGGAGACGAGGAAGGCGTAGATGTACCGCTCGCGGCCGTAGCCGAAGGGGTGCTGGGGAGTGGCTTCGCGCTGGGACTTCTTGCCGCCGAGCAGCAGCAGCCCCTGGTTGCCCGAGTCGGCGACCGAGTGGACGCTTTCCGCGAGCATCGATGACGAGCCACTGAACAGGAACGCCACGAATTTGGCCACTGCGATCGCGAGGTTGGCGGCGAGTGCCGCCACGATCGCCTTCGTTCCGCCTGACGCACTCATGGGTGCCTGGTGTCCCTTCTTCGGTGCTGCGGCCCTGGCGCCGCGGTACGGCCGGACATTGTTGCAGCCGCTGATGCGGACGGTACGTCAGGCCACCACTGTGGCACGGAACAGTGTCCCGGAACCTGATGCTTCGACCGTTTCGCCCGACGGTACGAAGACCGAGGCGCCGGGGGCGAGATCGAGAGTGCCGACGCGGAGCGCACCCGCGGTGCAGAGCAGGATCTGGGGGGTGGATCTGGTCAGGTCGACGGGGGCGGCGCCGGGCGAGAGGTCGAAGCGCGACAGCCTGAACTCGTCGACCGGGGTCTCGTACAGCTCCTCGCCGGAAGGGGACGCCTCGGGGCGCAGGATGCCGGGGTCGGTCGCCTCGAAGCGGACGATACTCAGCAGTTCGGGGACGTCGATGTGCTTGGGCGTCAGTCCGCAGCGCAGCACGTTGTCCGAGTTGGCCATGATCTCGACGCCGAGGCCGCCGAGGTAGGCGTGCGGGACGCCGGCGCCGAGGAACAGGGCCTCGCCGGGCTGGAGTTGTACATAGTTCAGCAGCATCGCCGCGATGACACCCGGGTCGCCGGGGTAGTGGTGTGCGATGCGGGCGTACGGGGCGTGGGCGCCGCCGAGGCGTTCGGCGGCGGTGGCCGCCGCGGCCACCGTCTCGGCCATCTCGACGGGGTCCGCGGTGAGGATCGCCGTGAGCACCTCGCGCAGGGCCGCCTCTTCGGGGTGGGCGCCGAGGAGATCGACGTACGGCTTGAGGGAGTCGACGCCGAGTGCCGCCATCGCCTGCGCCGCCTCGGCGGGCCTGCGGAAGCCGCAGAGACCTTCGAAGGGGGTCAGTGCGCAGATCAGTTCCGGCTTGTGGTTCGCGTCCTTGTACGTGCGGTGGGGCGCGTCGATCGGGACGGACCGGCGCTCCTCGTCCTCGTACCCCTTCTTGGCCTGCGCGAGGTCGGGGTGGACCTGGAGGGAGAGAGGGGCGCCCGCGGCGAGCAGCTTGAGGAGGAAGGGGAGGCGGGGGCCGAACTTCTCGACAGCGGCCGCGCCCAGCTCGCGCTCCGGGTCGGCGGCGATGACGTCGGTGAGGGACTGCACCTGCTCGGTGGGGGTTGCCGAGGCACCGGATATGCGGCTGAGACGGGAAGGGGCACCGGGGTGGGCGCCCATCCACATTTCGGCCTGGGGCTCGCCGGTGGGGGCGATGCCGAGCAGCTCGGGAATGGCGGTGGTGGAGCCCCAGGCGTAAGGGCGCACGGTGTTGGAGAGCCGGTCCATGGAGAGTTCGTCCTCGTGAGATGCGGGGATCGCGCGGTGCGGTGGTCGTGCGATGCGGTGGTCGTGCTCGATGCGGTGGTCGTGCTCGGTGCGGGTGTGCGGTGCCGTCAGGAGTGGGCTCCCGACGCCAGTGCCAGGTAGACGGCGGCGAAGTCGGTGATCGCGAGGAGCTCGGCGAGGGCTTCGAGTTCGCTGCCCTCCTCGGGTTCGAGTTCACTGATCGCCGTGTCGTGACCGAGCGCCAGCTCGCGGGCGGCGGGGGCGGCGCTGAGACCGCCGGCGGGCCGGTCGCGGAGCAGGACGACCCGGGCGTGCAGGGGCTCCGCCTCGTCGACCCGGTCACGGAAGAAGTCGTCGGGGTCTGCCCCGGCGGCGAAGCTGCCCGCCAGCAGCGCCCCGTGGGCGGGGAGCGCCTCGGGAAGTTCGGCGGCGAGGGCGGGGCGGCCCGACAGCTCGGCCAGGACGGCGGCGAACCGGCGCCCGACCGGCCCCGCGGCGTCGCCTTCCGTCCACACGAGAGGCAGGCTGTCGGCGAGCTCGGCGGCGAGCGTCTTGGCCGGGTTGCTGTACGTGGCGATCGCCGGGCCGCAACGTTCCGCGGTGCGGTCCAGGCGGTCGGCGACGCTCTGGAGCGTCTCGGTGGGTGCGGTGATCAGGCCGACCCGGTCGAGCAGTGCGAGGAGCGGCGTGAACAGGGCCCAGAGCGTGCCGGGGCCCGCGGCGGACGTCTCGGCGTCGTACTCGCCGTGCGGGGCGGACGCCATCGGTACGACGAGGCCGTGCGCCCCGTCGACCGCTTCACGCAGCGGGGACTGCCGGGGGGCGACAGCGACGACCGTGCAGCCGCGCCGGTAGGCCTGCTCGGCAAGCAGGGCGAGTCCCGGTTCGGAGCCGTCTGCCGTGACCACCAGCAGCAGGTCGACGGAGCCGGCCCAGCCGGGGAGCGTCCAGCGCATGGCGCCAGCTGCAGGTGCGACGCCGGTGGGGCGGATACAGGTGACGGGTGCGGAGGCTCCCGCCAGCGCGCCGATCAGATCGGCGACGCCAGAGGCAGCGGTGCCGGAGCCTGCGACCAGGACGGCACGCGGGCGGCCCTCCGGGGCCAGCTCGGAGATCCCGGCCTCCGCCGCGTGCCGGGCGGCGGTACGGACGCGCGCCCCGGCCTCGGCGGCGCCACGGAGCAGACCGCGGCGGTCGGCTCGGGCCAGGGCTTCCGGGGCGTCGAGCAACGACTCGTCGAGCATGGGGACGGGCCTCCGATCACGTGCTGATCACCGTGCGGGCTGCGGGTGTGCGGGGGGTGAGGGCGCCCCGGCCCGGTGGGCGGCGGCGCTCCCGTGCCTCGCGCTACGCGGGGCGGCGGGCCTCGTCGACCAGGAGTACGGGGATGCCGTCCCGTACCGGGTAGGCCAGGCCGCAGTCCGTGCCGGTGCAGACCAGCTCGGGGCTGTCGGCTGCCGTCCGGTCGTCGAGCGGGGAGTGGCAGGCCGGGCAGGCGAGGATCTCCAGGAGGCCGGCTTCGAGCGGCATGGGGTGAGTCCCTTCAAGCATTCGAACAGGACGTTCGGGTTCGCGCGGATCGGGCGACGTCAGCCTACCGCCGGGGTGGCGGGGGCGCGGCCCGGCCGGGGGTGGGGAAGCGCCCTGCGGGTGCCGGTGGGGGCGCCTGCGGCGGGCTGTTCCCCTATCCGCCCCTTCCCGAAACCGGGGCTCCGCCCCGGGGGCCCGGTCCTCACACGCCGGACGCGCTGGAAAGGATGCCCACAAACCGGGCAGGCTATGACGTACCGGGTAGCTGAGGGGCCCAACGGGCTGGGAAATAGGCTGCCCGACGCGCTGCGAGGGGGCCCGTCGGACGCTCTGCCAGGTGGCCTCACACGGCGGGATCGCTTGATGGCGCCTGGGTGCGGACCAAGGCCAGGACTTCGTCGCGTACCGCCGTCATCGTCTCTTCGTCGCGTGCTTCCACGTTCAGACGCAGCAGCGGTTCCGTGTTGGAGGCGCGGAGGTTGAACCACCAGTCCGGGGCCGTGACCGTCAGGCCGTCCAGTTCGTCGAAGGTAATCCGGTCGCGGGTCTCGAAGGCGGCACGCACCGTCGCTGTGCGGGCCGGCTGGTCGTCGACCGTGGAGTTGATCTCGCCGGAGCCGGGATAGCGGTCGTACTGGGCGACCAGTTCGGACAGTGCGCCCGGCTGGCCGCCGAGGGCGGCCAGGACGTGGAGGGCGGCGAGCATGCCCGTATCGGCGTTCCAGAAGTCGCGGAAGTAGTAGTGCGCCGAGTGTTCGCCGCCGAAGATCGCGCCGTGCGCGGCCATCTCCGCCTTGATGAAGGAGTGGCCGACGCGAGTACGGACCGGGGTGCCACCGTGTTCGCGGACGACCTCGGGGACGGACCAGGACGTGATCAGGTTGTGGATGACGGTGCCCTTGCCGCCGTTGCGAGCGAGTTCGCGGGCCGCGACCAGGGCGGTGATGGCGGACGGGGAGACGCCCGTGCCGCGTTCGTCGACGACGAAGCAGCGGTCCGCGTCGCCGTCGAAGGCGAGGCCCAGGTCGGCGCCCTCGGCCAGGACTCGGGCCTGGAGGTCGACGATGTTCTTCGGGTCGAGGGGGTTGGCCTCGTGGTTGGGGAACGTGCCGTCGAGCTCGAAGTACATGGGGACGACGTCGAGCGGGAGCCCTTCGAAGACGGTGGGGACGGTGTGGCCGCCCATGCCGTTGCCCGCGTCGACCACGACCTTCAGCGGACGGACGACCGTCAGGTCGACCAGGGAGCGCAAATGGGCCGCGTAGTCGGTGAGGGT
The DNA here is from genome assembly GCF_040608395.1 of Streptomyces sp. NPDC005181. NCBI lineage: Bacteria > Bacillati > Actinomycetota > Actinomycetes > Kitasatosporales > Streptomycetaceae > Streptomyces > Streptomyces sp. NPDC005181. The sequence continues at coordinate 164,872 of NZ_JBEXID010000009.1, read as the reverse complement.
GTCACGCTCGGTGACAGAGCCGGGGGTCGCGACCGGCTGCGGTACGCCCTGCTCGGCCCACTTCTCGATCAGGGCGCGGATCTCGGAGAGTCCGGTGTCCTGACCGACCGGTGCGGCGCCGGCCCGGCACAGCTTGATGCCGTTGTACTGCGCCGGGTTGTGCGAGGCGGTGAACATCGCACCGGGCAGACCGAGGCTGCCGGAGGCGAAGTACAGCTGGTCGGTCGAGCAGAGGCCGATGAGGGTGACGTCCGCACCGCGCGCCGCGGCACCGCGCGCGAAGGCCGCGGAGAGGCCGGGTGACGAAGGCCGCATGTCGTGGCCGATCACGATCGCTGCGGCGTCCGTCACCTCGACGAATGCCGCCCCGAACTGCTCGGCCAGCGATGCGTCCCACTGGTCGGGCACGACTCCGCGCACGTCGTACGCCTTCACGATGTGCGACAGATCAGCAGCCACGGGCCGGTCCTCCTGAGGTTTCTGCGGACCGCCCAAACTACCCGGCCGGGTCGTGGACCCTCGGAGGGACGTGGCCGTTCGGTGGTCGACCGCTTCAGGAGTCGGGTGAGCGGAGCACCCGCAGGTGGCCGCGGCGGGCGACCTCCATCGGGTCCGCGGCGTGCGGGCCGCCGCCTCTGGCCTCGGCCGCGCGGTCGCGCGGACGCGCCGCTTCCCGTACGGCGTTGGCGAGCGCCTCGAGGTCGTCACCGCTGGGGCGGGTGGGCGCGGAGGGGTCGGAGAGCCGGACCACTTCCCAGCCGCGCGGCGCGGTCAGCCGCTCACTGTGCTCGGCACACAGGTCGTAGCAGTGGGGCTCGGCGTAGGTGGCGAGCGGGCCGAGGACCGCAGTCGAGTCGGCATAGACGTACGTCAGTGTCGCGACGGCAGGGCGGCCGCACGCGGTGCGCGAACAGCGACGTACAGGGCTCACGATGTTGGACGGTACCGCACTCTTGAGCGGGCTGCGACGACTCTCCCTCAGGTCACCCCACCGTGTCGCACTGTGACCTCCGGCACAACCGCCTTTCGGGCAACTACCCTGACCTGCACCGGAAGAGAGAACCGCAGGTCGCAACGGCAACGATTTCGGTCACCACTCGATACATAAGCTGTCATTACATAAGAGATCAGCGGTCGCGGACAGGTTCTGAAACGGGCTCAAGCTTGGCCGGAATGTTCAACAGTGGACATGCCGCTGCCCTGCCGGTGAGCGGCGATCCCACTGCCCCGGCGGGAGTTACGCTGCGTCGGTGATGGACAGTCCCGTACCGCCGCCCCACCCGTCCGAGCCGCGATCCGAACCGCGTCCGCGCCGTCGTGACCGCCACGGCCGCGGCATGCGCGGGCCCGTGGCTCCGCCCCAGGTGCCGCTCTCGGTCAGCAGGGCGGAGACCTTCCGTGATCTCGTACAGGATTCGGTGGAGCGGCTGGAACGGCGTTGGCCGCAGCTGGCCGATGTCGACTTCATGGTCCTCGATGTGCCGGGGACGCAGGAGGAGACCGTGCCGTTGGGGCGTGCGGTGTCCGCGGGGAAGGACCAGCCCGCGCAGATCGTCGTCTACCGGCGCCCCGTCGAGATCCGGACCAAGAGCCGCGACGAGCGTGCGCTGCTGGTGCATGAGGTCGTGGTGGAGCAGGTCGCGGAGCTCCTCGGGCTGTCGCCGGAGTCGGTGGATCCGCGGTACGGGCAGGACTAGGGGTGTGAGTGCGGTACGGGGCGCCGCTGTGTCCGGCGCCGCCCCGTACCGGTTGCTCAGTCGTCCAGGACCGAGAGGTCCTGCTCGGCCGCCGGCACCTCGACCGTTCCGCCGTCGTCCGGCAGCGTCTGCACCGTGAACATCGGGATGCCGCCCTCCGGAAGAGTGAGCGTCCGGGCGGCGTGCACCGGGCCGCCCGACTCCGTCTCGACGGTCAGCGCGTAGCTTCCCTTGAGCCCGTCCGGCACCTGCGGGGTGACCGCGAGTGTCGTGCCGCCCTTCACCGTGTACGTCTTGACGGTCCGTTCGCCGCCGCCGCTGCCCGCGGACGCCGTGACCTTCACCGTGCCGGTGGCGCCCGGCGCGGTGAGGGAGAGGACCGACCCCTTCGCCCGGTTGTCGGCCACCGTGGCCTGTGCGCCCACCGGTGCGGTCGCCGGGATGTACGCGACCTCCTGTTTGTCTCCGGTGCCGCGGACCACACGCAGCGCGGCCACCACCGGGGTGGCCTTTCCGCTCTGTGCCGGGGTCAGCAGCAGGGAGCCCGCTTCACCCCTGGTGATGTCCTTCAGGTCGACGCCCGCGGTCATGTCGGACTTGACGTGGAGATCCTCGTGCCCGGCCGGCGCGATCGCGCCGGTCTTGCCCAGCAGTTTCACCTTCAGGTCGGCGTCCTCCTCGCCGGGGGCGAAGGCCACCAGCCGTACGGAGGTGGCGTCCGCCGGGATGCCGGGGAGGACCAGGGTGCCCGTCGGGTCGACGGAGGCGGCGAGCCAGTCGCTGCCCCCCTCGTCGTCCGCCGCCCTGACGACGGCTCCGACGCGTCCCGTACGGGTGGTGACGTGAATCGTCACATCGTCGGCGGCCACGCTGGTCAGGGTGGAGATCAGGACCGGGACGCTGGACCCGGCGGGGACCGTGATGCCCTCCCCCACATCGGACTTGAGCGAGCCGTCCGGCCCGTACAGCTCGATGTCGGCGACGGCGGCGGTGTCGTCCGGGTTGGTGAGATGGACGTAGTCCTCACGGGACTTCGCGGTACTGGCGGCCGGGAACCAGAAGTCCGTGTCGGGTCCGGTGCAGCTGACCCCGAGCAGGCCGCGGGAGGCGCCCGCGCCGACCGTGGTGGTCTGCTGGGTGGTCCAGCCGGGGGCCAGCTTGCCGGTGGCGGTGCCGACCAGGGCGGGGGCGTCGGCGCCGGACGCGTCGGCGCCGACCGGTTTGCCGGGCTCCTTGAGGGAGACGACCGGCTTGTCGGAGTCCGCCGCCTTCTCCTTCTTCGTGTCCTTCTTGGCGGTGGCGCCGTCGCCCGCGTCCGTCGTGGTGGGCACGGACGGCTTCAGTTCCGCGGTGCCCGCCTCGCTGCCACCCTCGGACGCCGGGGTGAAGGACGTGTACGTCGTCTCCGCCAGTTCCGAGAGGCCGGGCGCCGGACAGAGCAGGCTGGACCGCTCCACGGGCAGCCGCGCGGCGGTCTTCGCCCCCGTGGCGTCCGCGTCACCGGGCGCGGTGAGCGCGGCGAACCCGGTGACGGCGGCGAGGGCTACGGTGCCCGCGATGAGGGACAGGCTGGTGGACTTCACTCGGACTCGCCTCGCGATGCGTTACCGGTCGGCCACGGGTTCTGGGCCGGGGCGGGGTTCTCGTCGGGGTGCTGCGGGTCGTACGGGGGCTGCTGGTGGCCGTACGACGCCTGCGGGTCGTACCCACCCTGCTCGTACGGGCTGTACTGGCCCTGGTTGTACTGGCCGCCCTGGTTCTGGTCGTACTGGCCCTGGTTGTACTGGCCGCCCTGGTTCTGGTCGTACTGGCCCTGGTCGTACCCCTGCTGCGGGTAGCCGTACGGGTCGTACGCCGGAGCCGTATCTTGCTGGTACGGATCGGCGCCGGGCTGCTGCTGCTCACCCTGGTACTGCGCGTAGTCGTCACCCTGATACTGCTGCGCGTCCCACTCGCCGTACTGGTTCTGCTGCGGAACGGACGCGTACTGGCCGTCCTCGCCCTGCGGCGCGTACGGATCCTGTGCCCCGTGCTGCGGGCCGTAGGCGTCGTCCTCCTCCGGCTGCTGCGCGTACGGATCGGTCGTCTGCTGTGCGGGGATGTATTCACCCGCCGTTTCCGCCAGGCGCTCCCCGTCGTCATCGCCGTCGTAGTCGCCGTCCTCGGCCGCCGCTTCCGCCTGCGCGGCCGCGCGCAGCCTGCGGGCCCGGCGTCCCTCGCCCGCGACCGGCTCGGCCGGGACCGTCACGGACTCCTCGGGCAGGTCGTCGTCGATCTCCCGGCGGCGGCCCGGCAGGGCCAGGACCAGCAGGACCACGCCGAGCGCGGCCTGGGCCCAGATCCATGCGGTGTGGGTGAGCGGCGCCTCGTACGTGAGGTCCAGCCGGCCGCCCTCGGCGGGGAGCTCGAAGCCCTGTGCCCATCCGTCGACGGTCCTGCCGGTCAGCGGCCGGCCACCCAGCGTGGCGTGCCAGCCGGGGTCCGCCACGTCGGCGATCCGCAGCACCCGGCCGGAGCCGCCCGCCGGGATCTTGGAGTGTGCCTCGACGGGCTGGGAGCCGACGGGCAACTGTTCGCCGCCGGCGCCGGGCGGGACGATCACGATCCGGACGACCTGGCGGTCGACGCGCCACAGCGCGCTGCCGTCCAGCTGGCTCAGCCGGCTCAGCCCCGGGGTCACGTCGAGCACCCGGCTCATCTCGCGCGGTGCGCCGTCCCGTACGAGTACGTAACGGATCGCGAACCCGCTGAGCTGGCTCCCCTGGTCGGCGCCGGAGCCCGCGACCAGGTTGGCGACGACCTTGTCGAGGTGGCTGTTGCCGCCGCCCGACTCGGCCAGCTCGGCGTCGCCCAGCCGAGCGCCGGAGCCGCGGACCAGGGTGTACGAGACGGAGGCCGGCGAACTTCCGCCGAGCACCAAGGTGCGCGGCTGGTCGCGGGTACTGCTCTCCTCCGCGACGAACGCGGGCACCTGCACCGGGTCGCGGCGCTCCAGCGGACCCGCGGCACCGCCGATCATCCAGCCGGCGGCGGCCAGCACGGGCGCCAGTACCGCGGCGAGGGCGATCAGCGCGGCTACGGGCTGACGCCAGCCGAAGCTGAGCTCCGCGACGCGCACCTGGGCGCCGTCCGCACCGATGAGCGCGGCGGCGATCAGCGCGACGCCGTAGACGAGGGTGGCGGGTCCGGCCCAGCCCGAGCCGTTGGTGAGTCCGGCGAAGACCAGGGCGACAAGCGCAACGGCCCAGGCGGCGCGGACCGCGAACTGCCGCTCCCCGCGGAGCAGCGCGGCCAGTGCCGCGAGCACGATGCCGAGCAGCAGCACGCCGCCCGCGGCCTTCGGGCCGCCGGGGCTGATCCCGAGCAGATCGAGCGCGGACGCCGAGCCCGTACCGAACTCCAGGCCTGCTTCCTTCAGGAACGACGAGGGGCTGCCGAGCAGCGACAGCGACCACGGTGCGAGGACGAGCAGCGGGGTGCCGAGCGTGGCGAGGAAGCGGAGCCCGTACGCGGCGATGTCGCGGCGGCGCAGGACGAGGACACCGAATCCGAGGACCGCGGCGAGCGGCCAGACGACGGGTGTGAAGGCCATCGCCAGAGTGAGGACCAAGGTGTACGCCCAGGTGGCGCGCCAGCTGCCGCGGGTGTCCCCGCTGCCGCGCATCCCGTACGCGGAGACGGCGGCGCGGGCGATGAGCGGCAGCAGGATCGCCAGTACGGCGGTGCCGAGGCGGCCGGTCGCGAGGGCGCCCGTCGCTGCGGGCAGGAAGGCGTACGCGATGCTCGCCCAGGCCCGCAGCAGCCGTGACTCGATCAGCGGGCGGGAGACGAAGTACGCGGTGAGTCCGGCGAGCGGAACCGAGCAGACCAGCAGCAGGGTGAGCGCGAAGCCGGTCGAGCCGAGGAACAGCGCGGACAGGGCGGAGATCACGGCGAGGTAGGGCGGTGCGGTCTGGGTGCCGCCGGTACCGACCGGGTGCCAGCCGTCCGCGTACCGCCCCCACAGATCGGAGGCGTCCGCGGGCGCGGGCAGCAGCGCGCCGCCTGCCAGCGCCCCGCCGCCGAGCAGGCCGCGGCAGGCGACGAGCGAGACGAGGAGCAGGAGGGCGAAGAGCACCGGGCCCGGCTTGCGGCCGATCCGCTTGAGCCGTGCGAACTGCTCGATCTCCAGGAAGTCGGCGTCGTCACCGCCCGGTCCGGACTCGACGGCGCCGTGCCGTGAGCCGCCCGAGTCGGCGTCGGACCCGCTGCCGAAGTTTCCGGCGACCTGTTCGAATGTGGCGCGGACGGTCGCGCCGGGCGGCGGGAACAGCCCGCGCAGTTCGGCCGCGTCCACCACTCCCTTGCCGCGTCTGCGCCGGGCCGCGAAGATTTTGCCGGGTCGCAGCAGGGTGCCGAAGAGTCCGGCGACCTCGTCGACTGCCTGGCCGGGCACCTTGCCGACGAGATAGGCGAGCGTACGCAGCAGGGTGCCGAGAACGAGCCTGAGCAGCACCCACGGCAGCATCTTGCCGCGGGCATTGACGAGCATCGTGTAGACGGCACCGGCCTTGTCGACGCGGTGCGGGGAGGCGACCGAGCGGCCCGCGCAGTCGATGGGCCGGCGTTCCCTGGCGGAGGCCTCGGCATGCCGCAGGATGGCGTCGGGGGCGACGAGCACCCGGTACCCGGCGGCGTGCGCGCGCCAGCAGAGGTCGACATCGTCACGCATCAGCGGGAGCCTGCGGTCGAACCCACCGAGCTCCTCCCAGAGGTCACGGCGGATCAGCATGCCCGCAGAGGACACGGACAGCACGGTACGGACCTGGTCGTGCTGGCCCTGGTCCTGTTCGCGCCGGTCGAGTCCGGTCCAGCGGCGCCCGCTGTTGGCGATGGAGACGCCGACTTCGAGGAGCTGCTTGCGGTCGTACCAGCCGCGGAGCTTGGGGCCGACGATCGCGGCATGCGGGTCGGTGTCGACGACGCGCAGCAGCTCGGCGAGCGCGTCGGGCTCGGGCGCGCAGTCGTCGTGGAGCAGCCAGAGCCACTGCACCGGTTCGCCGTGCGGCAGTTCGGGCAGGTCGTACGCGTCGTCGCGCCAGCTCCTGGTGACCGGGTCCCAGCCGCTGGGCCGCTTCAGGTACGGCAGGTCGTCGGGGGTGAGTTCACCGGTCGTGCGGACCGCCTCGTCGATGGCCGTGCCGAAGCTCGTACGGCGTGCGAGGTGCAGGACGCGCTCGGCGCCGAGCGCGTCGGTGACCAGCCGCGCGGAGTCGTCGGCGCTGCCGGTGTCGGCGGCGACGACGTGCTGAACGGGGCGTTCCTGCCCGAGCAGCCCGGCGAGCACGTCGGGCAGCCAGCGTGCGCCGTCATGGGAGACGAGCACGGCGGTGACGACATGCCGGGGGAACTCTGGGGCGGCGGCAGCCGCGTACGGCGCCGTCGATTGGCTGTGCACGGACATCGAGGTACGGGCCCTCCGGCCGGGTCCGGGGGGCGTCCCCCCGGGGGCTGCATCGGTGTACACGCGCGCTCCGTCGGGGCGTTGGCGCGTCTCGGACGGAGCCCCACACTAACGGTACGCATAACCGGGGTGTCGCGGAGCGGTTGAACGAGGGCGGCGGCGGCCCGGCCGTACGACTGGTCCGCGGGCATGACAATGGCCCGTCGCCTGCGGGCAGGGTGCAGGCGACGGGCCATGGCGGTCCGGGGCCACAGCGTTGTGCGGAACGTTGCGGGGAGGCGGTCCGGAGCACGGTCGGTGGCGCTCCGGCGGCCGGGAGGCTCCGGCGGATCCGGTCCGGCGGCCGGTTGTTCTGTGGGCTTCGTGGACGTCGCGGCGTCGCGGGCGTCGCGGCTTCGTCAGCTCCGCGGCTTCGTCGGCTTCGCGGTCTTGTGAGTTGCGCGGTCAGACCGCGGCCTTCTTCAGCCGTCGCCGTTCCCGCTCGGAAAGGCCGCCCCAGATACCGAAACGTTCATCATTGGAAAGGGCGTACTCAAGGCATTCGGACCGGACTTCACAGGCGAGGCACACCTTCTTTGCCTCGCGGGTCGATCCGCCCTTCTCGGGGAAGAAGGACTCGGGATCGGTCTGGGCGCACAGTGCGCGCTCCTGCCAGCCGAGTTCCTCGTCCGCGTCCTCGACCAGCAGTTGCTGGAACAGCTCGGTCATGTGCGCCCCTCGTCTGTCTCTTGCGTCCCCGTGATGCAGCCGTTATCGAATCGGCCGAACGACACGAGTGAAATTACAAGTGTGTGGATCCGGGCCAGTCAAGCGGAGATCTGCTATTGGGCCCGGTATTCACTCTGCGGAACCAAGCCTATGCGGAAAGTGTTCAAATCACCAAAAACCTGACATATGCCACGGGCCCCACCACACCCCCGTCCGCCACAGAGCCAGACGCCCGCGAGGGCGGTCATGTTTCGATTCGATCACCGAAGCGATCAAGATCACATTCGGGTCACGAGGCTGCTGTGACGTTTACGGGCGCGGTTGTTGCGCCACATCTCCGTTGCAACGACTGCACAAACCTTTCTCCGTCCGGAGTAACCGGATGAGGTGAAACATTGCCCCCAAATCGGGCATTGGGTTGACAGTGAGCGCTTTGCTCGGTTCTCCTTGATGCCATGCCAGCAAACTCAGCGATGCGCGTCACCCACGTCCGTGGGTTCCGTACCGCTGTCCAGGCTCGCTGTTGCTGTTCCAGCTGTCTCAGCTGTTGATGCCGTCCCCGCTGTCGAAGCCCTCGCGCTCCAGCTAGTCACGGCCCACCCTCGGACCCCGGCCTTTTGGGTTCCGCTCCGCCAAGCCGCTTCTCCGGCCCGGCGGCTGCCCGGTCCCCACGGCCTCCGGTCCACGCGACACCCCCGCATCTGCGTCTGCACTTCTGCCCCGCACTCCCTTGCCGAGGAACCACCGCACCTATGAACAGCGACAACGACCTTCAGATCGCCGGCGACATCCTCGAGGTTCAGCACCTCCTCCAGCCCGCACGCAAGCACCCGTCCACGGTGGCCGAGTTCGTCGGGCTCGCCCGCACCATCGCCGCCGACCGCGGGCAGTGGGCGCCGCTCGTCCAGTACGACGCGACCACCCGCTGGTACCACCGGCTCCGCACCGTTCCCCAAGCTCTCGGCTCCGCTCGAGCAGGGGAGACCCCACTCGGCTACGAGGTGTGGCTGCTCAGCTGGGTCCCCGGCCAGGGCAGCGGGATGCACGACCACGGGCTGTCCTCCGGCCTACTGACCGTTCTGGAAGGCGGGTTGACGGAGCGCACGGAGCGCGGCAGCCGGTCGCTGGACTCCGGCGCGCAGCGCGTGTTCGCGCCCGGCTATGTCCACGAAGTGGTCAACGACTCCCTCGAACCGGCCGTCAGCCTGCACATCTACTACCCGGGTCTGACGGAGATGCCGATGCACGCGGCGCAGTGCGCGCCCACGGTCACCGACGTCGTACCCGCCTGACAGCCC